>NZ_FRAX01000012.1 GCF_900142465.1 Fibrobacter sp. UWH6 | reverse complement strand
TCTCAACTCAGTGAAAAGAAAAGACAAGATGAATACAATACCCGCCTTGCCAGCGCAGTACTTAAAGCGGAAGCTGCTGCAAAAGAAGCAGCAAAGGAAGCTGCAAAAGAGGCTGCAAAAGAGGCTACTAAGAACAGAAATGTTGAACTCGCAGTGGCTATGCTGAAAGACGGAATGGACTTTGCTATGGTTGTCCGTTACTCTTGCCTTTCTTCCAAGGAAGTTCTTAAGCTGAAAGCCTCCCTAGAAAAGGGTTAAAGCAGGACAACAAGCGCTAACTATATAATAAAAGCTGATGGTTCAAAAACCACCAGCCTTTTTCAGAGTGTCATCCTGAACGCAGCCGTAGGCGGAGTTGAAGGATCTAGATGTCAAAATCACTGCATTTCTTTCTGCAGTCCAAGAACTTCTGCTTCGGAAATGGCGGCTAATTCAACGATTTCCGCAATGGACATTCCCTTAGCAAGCATCCTACGCGCGACAGCCACCTTTTCTTCGCCCCGTGTTTCTGCCCGACCTTTCTCAAGCCCTTCCGCAAGTCCCTTCTTGTAGCGAATGTTCAGTTCCTGTTCGAGAGTCATATAAGCCTTCTTTGCGACGGGGGTATGTTCTTATTACGCTTAATATAAACCGCGTCTCCTCACGCAGTCAAGGGCCGCAATTTAGGCCTTCGTTTGCAAAAAAAAAACGGGTAAATAGTGCAAATTGACTCGTTTATCCCCAGAAAAACTTTGTTGAAATAAATTTGTAAGCTAATTTGTAGGTTAAAAACAATCTTTATATGACAAGATAAACTATTTTTACCCCCGTTTGTTAGTGTAATGGAAGTTAGTCTGTGAAACGCAGATTAACTTTTGTTGTTTAAAAAAAGATTGAAAATGAAAGATTTTGTAAAGAATGCGTTTAAGTCGGTTTTTACACTACTTTTAGCCTGTTTTCTAAGCCCTATATATCTCTTGGGTTGTTGTTTGATGACGCTTATGTCTTTCGCTAAGAAATGTATCGCTTTTTCTAAAATAAAAATTGGTGAAATTGTATCAAATCGTAGTAGGACTGAAGAAATGACTGACCAAGCTAAAACATCCGGTAAAAAGAAGAGTTTTTTTGAGCGCAGGCGAGGCAATTGTTATAGAAACAGATTCTTTGATTTTACTCCAGTCAACGATATTGATAGTAAAACATCTTTTGGGGCGTTAGATTACGCCTTGAATTCCAAAAATGCATTGGTTCACAATGTGGCCATCTCTGGTGCGTATGGCGCTGGAAAGTCGTCTTTATGGTTGAGCTATGAAAGCAAACGTTTGCCGAAATGGAAAATTCAACGATTTCTTGTGGGAATTTTTGATAAGATTTGGCTTCCGTGCAAGTCTAAAGTTCTTAAAGTTTCGTTGGCAAAATTTGACGAACATGCCGACGTTTCTGAAAATGGAAAGGCCTATAGTAACTGTGTTGTTGTAAATAATACAAATACGTCTACCGAAAAAGAACAAAATGCAAATGTAAATGCCTGTAATGTAAATGATTGCGGAGATGACGATTCCGAAAAGATAGAGTTCCAAATTGAAAAGGCCATCTTGCAACAGATTCTTTTTTCTGTAGAGCGAGAGGATATTCCCTTAATCAGCTCATATAAATTTTCTACAAAAACCAATTTATTTATTTGGTTGATTACAATAGCGATTGCCGTTTCTTTATCTTTTGTTATTCACCAATATTTGAGTCAAAATGTCATAGGTTTATTTGAAATTAGAAAACTTGAAAGATTTTTCGAAGTACCCATTTTAGAATGGTTCTACTGGATTGATAGTATTTTGATAACTATTTCAATGGCATTTTACTTTTACCAATTCCTTAAGAAATCTGAAAATGTTCATGTCAATGTATTTACGGTAAAAGATTTGTCTGTATCATTTGATCAAGAGAATGGCTCGCTGATTAATCAAAATTATGCATCTATAGTTTATTTCTTTGAACAAACAAAGAAACGGATTGTTGTATTCGAAGATATTGATAGGTTTGCTTCTAACCAGATTTTTGTTAAGCTTAGAGAACTCAACGAAATCCTGAACAATTGTCCGAAGTTGAAAAATAAAATCAAGTTCGTGTATATGGTTAAAGAAAACCTTTTTTCAAAGTATCAGCGAACGAAATTTTTTGACATTATTGTCCCGGTTGTTTCTTCGGTGAATATGGATTCGTGTGCGGACTTCATTTTGAATTTGCAAAATAACTCGAATAAATATCCGGAATTGAAAAATCTAACTCGTGACTTTATTTATGAATTTGGTCGCTTTATTAACGACAATAGGATGGTCAAGGATTTTATTAATGAATTCATTATCTATCGTCAGCAGCTGATTGATGATTTAAAGGGCGAAGTCGCTGTTAATGTTGAACAGAATATATTTGCGATGATTGTCTATAAGAATTATTACCCCAAGGATTTTGAGGACTTTCATCGCCATAAGGGAATCTTGTGGCGTATTATCCAGAAATACAAGTATGGTCAATTGGAAGAGTCTGCTGACGGAGTGATTGCTGAAAAGTACAATCAGACTGCAAGAACTACATCTTTGCATGATGTATTTGATGAAAAAACTGGTGAAGATAAAGATTGTGTACGTTGGATCAAGTGGCAATGCTTGAAACTTAAACTTAAAATATCAGATGATAAGGATGCTTTGTCTGAAGAGGATGTCTGTCGCCTAAAGCAAGCTGAAACGAATCGTACTGAAAGCCTTCTCTTTACTATGCTGAAAAACAGGTACATTGGTGAGGACTGTGAATTTTATACATCTCGTAAGTACCTGGGTGGTTTAGGAATTGACGACTATAAATACTTGATGACTGTAAAAGCTGATGGCAAGCCGGAATTTCGCATTGACGTGCACAAGCCGCATCTGGTTGAGCATAAAATTATGGACCACCAGTGGTCTTTTGTTAGTGTGTTAAATTATAAAATGGTTGCCTATGAATTGTATTCTTGGCAATATGATAATAATCCTGAAAGGAATGATATTGTCAAAAAACTTGTTTTGGCAATGAGAAAAGCGGGACGTTCTAATTCCCCTTTCTTTGAAGTTTTTGTGCTACACCTTGACCTTATGATGGGTAATCGAGGTTTTATCATTGATGATAATGATGTATGTGTCATTGGGAACGACATTATTAACCCAAATTTAAAGACGATTCTCTTTACCGCTGTTTGGGAAAATATAGACGAAAATACACTTTCTGACCTTTTTGGAGAACAATAAATGCTGAACGAAACTTTCATTGATTTTGTTGAATTTGTTATTCAAAAGGGTGATGTTGAAGATGAAAAACGTCAGTATTTCCGGGATTATCTAAAGAAAACTTCTGTTGCAAATAGAATTTTTGGTAGTTCTCGGTATAACGAAAAATTCTTGGACTTTTTTGAGTATCTGAAAGTCCCATTTGAGGATGTACGGAAACTTGAATTTGCGAATAAACGAAATCTGTTGGGAAATAATCTGTTTGAAGTCAATGAAGCGAATCTTGACTTCTGTTGCGAAACATTCAATGAAAATGATGGTTATACATTTAGTTGGCTCTTGAATAGTGTTGATTCTTATCAGCACTTAGTAAAAAAAGGCAGTGCTGATGTTTTAGCTTTGTATATGCTGAAACGTTCACGGAATAGATTCAATGAACGGAATGATGTTCTATTAGCCGTATTGTTTTCGCCGTATTTAGAAGGTGAACTTCTTAGTCTTTTTTTGAAGGCAATAGAGCCTTCTACTATTCATCTGTCTGATTTTTATTCAACTTTGATCGCTAGAGTGGATGGTTGGACTACTTCAAAACGCGATCGTGCGTGTATGATTTGCGAAAAACTTTTGCTTTTTTACAAATTGGCTTTTTCATGGAACAATTTGATTATTGCATATGATTTATTGGATGGGAATGACAATTTTATAAAGTTCATGAAAGATTCTGTGAAGGATGGGTATAATGAACTTGGGATGTTCAAGTATCAAAAAAGCATTGACAAAGATTCTTTACGAAATTTTGTAAGATTTATTTTTGAAACTTCATTTGTTTCGGTTTCTACTTTTAGGTCATTTGTAGAATACATGTCAAAGAATCATCAGTTTGTTCCTGATATCATGTATGATCATTATTTGGGGACGGGCGTTTTTGATGCGCGTGTGATACAATTCTTTAATGCTGATAAGTGTTCCTACGTGATAGGCTTGTATTTAGGCGCCCCCTATCACGTGTACTACAGACATTCTTCCTTGTTATGTTATTTGGCGAAGGGCCATATTGCTGATGTTATGAAATTGTTGGACACGAAGCGGGTTCATAACAATATCTGCATATGCGCGTCTCTTTTGTATAATCTCGTTGACGAAAAGTCCGATGAATGCGTATTTGATAATGTGGAATTTGAATACATCTTACATTCGATTCCCGCTGAAACCATAGACGATGTCTTTGATGCCTGGAAGAAGGTTTATGATGAAGATCTCGCAAAAAAACTGATTAACCGAATTTTGGGATATTCTGACATACTGTTAAAAAAGATGGATTCGGATTCTGTAGAAAAATGTGCTCATTGGTCGCACTTGATTGCTTCTATTGTAGAGAGTACCGACTCGGGTATGATAAATAAGTATTATGCTCATATGAGGTGGACTTTCGAGCCTAAGTTCAATGAAGAATTCACGGGAAGCTATGCTTATGAACGTTATAAAAAGGACTGTGCCAAAATTGATCGTGGACTTTATGGTGCTCATTAAGCTATAAACGTTTTTTTGTGGAAAAGACCCGCTCTGGCGGGTCTTTTTTCGTATTGTACCCATATATGGGTGTCTTTGGCGGGGGAGGGTGGACGTAAGGTTTACATTTTATTAACTTTCGTTTACGTTTTCTACAAATCGTTTGCGGAGAGGTTTGATGTGCTTTACGAAGCTGCCCATTTTATAAAAGATCGTTTAAAGCCGGTTTGGAACCTCGTGGAGTGGGGGAATGCACAGTGCTTCGCCCTTCGATATAGAAAGGGCTTGAACCAGATCCCTGAAATCCTCAACCGCCATTCTACTGATTTTACCGTTCGTCTTGCAACCGAGGCCGACGCCCCTAATCTGGCCAAATTTTTTGAGGAGCAGCCGGAAGAGGCCTTTAAGTTTTTCAGACCTCACGATTTTGACGAGAAATCCTTGAAAAATATCATCCGCAATAAGGCTTTTATCACCTTTTTGGTGCTGAGTGGTGAGACTATTGTCGGCTATTTCTTTTTGCGCAGCTTTGTAAACGGGAAGAGTTTTAGAGGAAAGATTGTGGACCATCGCTGGCAGGGAAGGGGTATTGCTAAACTAATGGGGAAGGCGGCTACGGATGTGGCTCAAGCATTGCCTGTACGCATGTTTGGAACAATTTCTCCTGAAAATTATGCTTCTCTTGCTTCGTCCAAGGCTGTAAATGAAGTCAAGATTTTGAATACTCTTGATAACGGCTACTACTACATTGAATATTTGCCGAAGAAGTAACAGTATGAAAATTTTATATGTGACAACAATTTCCAATACAATGACCTTTTTCATTGAGCATATAAAAATGCTGCTGAATGAAGGTCATTCTGTTGAACTCGCTTGTTCTTCTGCTTTAAAACCGGTTAATCCAATCTATAATGAACTTGGGTGTAAAATCCATGAAATCCCGTTTTCTCGTTCACCCTTTAGCAAAAACAACATTGCCGCGTATAAAAAGTTGAAACGTTTGGTCGAAAGTGAGGGCTATGATATAGTTCATTGCCATACACCAAATGCCGCTATGATTACGCGTCTTGCTTGTCGAAAAGTACGTAAACAGGGAACCAAAGTTTTTTATACGGCGCATGGGTTCCATTTCTTTAAGGGAGCTCCTCTGAAGAATTGGCTAATGTTCTATCCTGTTGAAAAAATTTGCGCTCGCTGGACAGATGTCTTGATAACAATCAATCATGAAGATTATGAATTTGCTAAGAAGAATATGCCTGCTAAGAAGGTTTGTCATGTTCCTGGAGTAGGATTGAATTTAGACAAATTTAGGAATGTGAAATGTGATCGAAATGAAACTCGGTCTTTACTAGGAATACCTCTAGATTGTTTCTTGTTATTATCCGTTGGTGAGTTAAATGCCAATAAAAATCATCAGACCGTAATTCGAGCCATGGCTTGTATGAAACAAAAAAATGTCCATTACATGATTGCTGGTGTTGGATGTTTGAAAGAAAATTTACATCGTTTGGCTGTTAATCTTGGAATTGGGGAAAAGGTACATTTTTTGGGGTATAGAAATGATATTCCGGATTTGGCTTATGCGTCAGATGTTTTTTGTTTTATGTCCCGAAGAGAAGGGCTGGGTATGGCTGCGTTAGAAGCTATGGCTTGTGGCTTACCTCTTATATCGTCAAATGTTCATGGAATAAACGATTATAGTGAAAATGGTGTGACTGGGTATAAATGTGCTCCGTGTGACGTAAATAAAGTATGCGAATACTTGGATGTTTTGAGTGAAAATTCTGAATTAAAAAAGAAAATCGGCGAAGGAAATAAAAGAATTGTTGAACGATTTTCTAGTGATAATGTTGTTGCTGAAATGAGACGTTTGTATGAGTGATGTAACCCCTTTGATATCAATCATAATTCCTGCATTCAATGCGTCTTCGTATATAAAAGAGTGCTTTGACCATATTCTTACTCAATCGTTTCTGGATTATGAAGTTGTTGTCGTTGATGATGGGTCTGCTGATGAAACCCCGGAAATTTGTGATTCATATGCTTTAAAAAGTTCTAAAATTAAAGTGATTCATAAAGAAAATGAGGGGGCTTCTTCTGCTAGAGCAACTGCTGTGCATGCTGCTCGTGGAAAATATCTTGTTTTTGTTGATGCTGACGACTGGATTGTAGAAAATTCTCTATCTAAGATAGCGACCTCTATAAGAACTTATCAACCGGATATTATTTGTTGGGGAATGATTCGGGAAACACCCAAGGGCTTATTTTATAAAAGTGTTTCTTGTGCGCCAGGCTTATATTCTAAAGAACAAATCGAAAAATCTATTTATCCAAATTTGATTCAGGGGGTGCGTGGCAACTATTTTTCTCCTTCCTTGTGGGGAAAGTCCTTTAGACGTGAACTTTTTTTGCAAAATATGTTGTCAAATACAAATGCAGTCTTTGGCGAGGATTTCGCTTGTTCTATTGCTTGCATTTATAATTCTGAATCATTGTTTATTATGTCGGATTGTCTATATTTTTATAGATATAATACATCTTCTGTGACTAGATGTAGGAAGGCTTATAATTGGAGTTGTCCCGAAGTATTAGATTCTCATATCAAGTCTAGAGTTGACATTGATTATGGTGATTTTCGTCAACAATCATATCGAAAGATTGTTCATGATATATTTACTGTGGCTGTATCTCGCTTTTATGAAAAGAAAAATTTTTTTGTTTTTTCTCAAGATTTACGATTCAATTTGAATCATCCTTTATATAGGGAAGCTATTGAAAAAGCTTTTTTTAAAAATTCATTAAAAGCGAAATTTATGTTGTTTGTTTTGAAGCGACGTTTATATTGGTTGATCGGTATATACGCAATGATTAAGTAGTTTTTCTATGTTTTTTTTTCTGTGGATTTTTGCGATAATTGTTTGTTTTGTTATAACCTTATTCCCGATAAGGGTTGAGGATTCTATAAATAAACAAAAAGATGTATTGTTTTTTGTTGAAAAATTTGTTGAGTATTTGCTGATTGCATGTACTTATGTTTTGATAGTTAGCAATCGAACTCAACCGGATATAATAAACTATCAATATGGCTATATTGGTGCGATATCTTTAGATTCCAGTCGAGAGATTTTGTATAAATTTTTAAGTTCTACTTCGTATAATATAGGGTTGAATTTTTTTCAATTTAGGAACGTACTTGTTCTGCTCTCTGGAGTATGTTTTATTTTTGCAATGAAAATGGCGAATGTGAAAATTTCATCTGTTTTGTTATTTTATTTGCCTGTAGTTATGTTTATGGATTCTAGCCAATTTAGAAATTCTATATGTTTGTATGTTCTGTTGCTTGCTGTTCATTTGCTGAATGATTCAAAGAACTTTATCTTTTTTATTGTTGTTGTTTTGATTTTGAGCCAGATTCATTCTGCGTATATTGTTTATTTGATTTTGCTAGGTCTTTTTTTAAGAGATCAAAAAAGAAAATACTTTTTGTGTGGAATTTTTGGGGTGAGTTTGATTGTTTGCGCATTAACGTTTATGAATGGAAATAGGGTCCCTTTTGTAAATGATTTTTTTGCATTTTTTTTGAGTTCGTCAGATGAACGTGTTCTGTATGCATTATCCACTGGACGATTTGGTTTTTTATATCCGTTGGGCGTGCATTCCATTACGTTGGTACTACTTCTTTTTCTTAAAGGACGAACTTGTTTGGCTAATAGAGACGACTTCTTTGTGAAATGTATGATAGGTTTAATGACATGCTCCTATGTAATTGTGCCTTTTATTATGATGAATATGAACTATTACCGAATTATTAGAAATGCATATGTCGCATCTTTAATAGCTTTTATGGTTATATATCGAGAACAAAAAAACGATGTTTTGGGAAAAATAATGTTGTTGGGCGGGCTTGCTATGGTGACTGGCTTGTGGGGCTTCTTTGAAATGGGAATATACGATTCAATAGATGTTATAGCGAATCCAATTTTAAAAGATGGGGTTTGGTTCCTTGACAATGAAACCGGAGTTTTACGATGAAAGTCAATGTATATTTGTCATATTATAACGGTTCCGCTTATTTAGATGAACAGGTAAATAGCTTATTAAATCAACAGAATGTTGATGTACATATTTTCATCCGTGATGATGGGTCTAATGAATATGAATCTGCCTTCTTGGACAAGTACATTGACAATGATCGTGTCTCGGTAATTCATGGACAAAATGTCGGCTTTGGAAAAAGTTTTATGCAGCTTCTCTCTGAAGTAAATGAAATGGCCGATTTTTATGCTTTCTGCGATCAGGACGATGTGTGGCTTGATAATAAATTGAATACGGCCTGCGATGTATTAAAAAGAATGTCTGGTCCTGCAGCATACTGCGCTCAACCTAAATATGTGAATAGTAAATTGGAATCTTTAGAAGGTTTTGGTACGATTACGGATTCTATTCGCTTTGGTGAAATGGGGGTTGATGAATCCCTTGGATATCATCTATTTGGTCTTGGTTGTACATATGTCTGGAATAATGAATTAAATGCAATCTTACGTAACTTTGATTTGAATGATTTTTCATTTGCGCATGATAATTTTATTAGTGTTTTGACACCCTTTGTGGGTGTGTTTTACAGAGATTCCACTCAGCCGATTTTGTATAGACAGCATGAAAAAAATGTGAGCGGAAATAAGCAAAAGAAGAAATCTTTATTTACAAAAATTCAAGGGAAATTGAAAAATTTTAATGGCCAAACTTGCTTTAATATGCGAAAGTATATTGTTTGCAATATTAAGCCTTTTGTTGCCCAAGATAAATATGAATTGTTGAAAATGTCTGTAGACTATCGAAAGAATTTATTTCTCAAGTTTAAATTGATGAATTTTATGTTATGCGGTAAGGTTGACCGCAAAAAGAAAATCAAAAATGTCCTAATGATTTTAGGAAACAGGTATTAGTCTTTCTATGCGAAATTCTGTAAAAATAAATGGGGTGTTGAATGTTGTACAGCGATGTTGCCACATACTTATTCCGCTGCTTATTTTCCCATATTTAACAAGAATTCTTGGTGCAGAAAATTTTGGAAAATTTAGCTTTTCAAATTCCATTATCAGCTATGTAATATTGGTGGCTATGCTAGGTATTAGTACCTATGCTGTGCGAGAAGGCGCTAGAATCAGAGATGATCGAGAGGCTATTTCTCAATTTACCTCAGAAGTTTTTTCAATCAATGTTGTGTCGGGCGTGATTGCGATTTTTGGCTTGTTTGGGTTTGTCTTTTTGTTTCCCAAATTAGGAGAGTATGATACTCTCATTTACATTATGTGTTTAATGGTTCCCGCGACTATTTTGGGTAGGGATTTTTTGAATGTTGTATATGAGGATTTCCTATATATAACCCTTAGGTATATTGTAATTCAAATTGTCGGCGTGATAATGGTTTTTCTTCTGGTTCGTAAATCTGAAGATTATACTATTTACACAGGTATATATACATTTACGATGACTTTTGGATATTTGATAAATCTGTTTTATACAAGAAAGTATGCCCCAATTCGTTTTACGATTCATTTAAACTTAAAGAAACATCTGTCACCGATATTGATTTTGTTTTGTGGCCAGGTTGCCACCATTATTTACATTCAATCTGATGTGACGATGGTTGGTATATTTAGCGGGGATTTTGACGTGGGTGTGTATACTTTGGCTTCTAAGATATACATCCTGTCGAAAAGTGTTATTTATGCATTAACGTCTGTAGCAATTCCTCGTATAGTGTATCTATTGGGGTCGAAGGAATATGATAAGTATAATGCTTTTTCTTCGCGTCTTTTTGATTATCTCCTGTCTATTACAGTTCCATTTGCTATAGGCCTTTTTGTTTTTGGTGAAGAAACAATTCAATTGATTGGTGGCGCTGAATATGAATCTGGTGCATTGTCATTACAGATTTTGTCAATAGCCCTTTTGGTTGCGATTTTTGCTGGGTATTTCTGTAATGCAATCCTGGTTCCAAATCGCCAGGAAAAGAAATTCTTGAATATCACCATCATGTCTGCCGTTTTAAATATTTGTTTGAATTTTATCATGATTCCCAAGATTGGTATTTTGGGCGCTGCAATAACAACTTTAATTTCTGAAGTGTTGGTTGTCATTTTGTCTTTCAAAGAAAGTTTGAAATGTCTAAAATTATCTGTTTATACCAGAAATGTGTGGGCGACGATTTTTGGATCTGCACTTATTGTTGGTGTTTGCTGTATGACCAAATGCCTTGTTGAATCATCTCTCTTGCAACTAATTGTTGCTATTCCATTGTCTGCACTGCTGTATTTTGTTGTGCAAATTGTGTTCAAAAATGATCTGTATTCTAAATCTTTTTTGAGCAAGTTTATTAAACGAAAATCGCTGTCATAATGGAAGAAAAAGTTAAGAGCGTTATGAATTTAAAGGAATTCAAAAAGTGTTTCTGGAATACATTTAGGTCCATTGAAAATGAACTTTTAGATTGTTCTAGATACGTTGCGATAGATGCCCTTAATTATGCTTGTTATTCTCAAGCATTCCTTAAATTGTTGCTTCAAATTGGTAGTGAAATAGACGTTGTGTCGCGAGTCTTTTGCAACGTTCTTGATGGAGATAATAGAGCGTCGAATATAGATCAATATCGTGATATAATTCTTAAGCACTATCCTGATTTTGATAAAGTATGCGTTGTTGCAAAAGATTGTGATTTGTTGGAATTGCCTTGGAATGACTGGAAATCCTCAAATCCAGCATGGTGGCGGATTTATAATAAAGTCAAGCATGACCGTTTAGGGATAGATGATCGTGTGTATAAAACAGAATTGCCTTATTACAAGGAAGCTAATCTTCAGAATGTAATTACTGGGCTTATGGCTCTTTATCAAATAGAAGCTTACATAATTTATCTTCTTATGAAAAAAGAAAATAAAAAGGATGTGTACTCTTACAAGGCTTCCAGTTTATTTGCTCTAGATGGTTGTGGATGGAAAAAAGAGGACTTTTATAAAGAAGGTGAAATAATATGTAAAGATGAAGGAATCTACATTCCAATGGAAGATTAAAAAGCTGGTGGTTTCAAACCATCAGCTTTTCCTTTTATAGTTAGCGCTTGATATTCTGACGTCCATCTATTTTATAAAGCAATTTATGAGGCATCATCAATATGTGTGGTAGCATTTAGGCAGCCTTGCTAGATGATTCTCTCGATTCCGATTCCCATTCGTAGGCTATCTTTACATCTACATAGGAACAGCTCAACATTATCAGCGACAGCATGTTGTTCATGTTCCTGAAGCCATAGGCAGTCCGTATCAGTAGCTTTATCTTGTTGTTCGTTGCCTCGATCCTTGCGTTTGACACGCCCAGCCTGATTGTGTTGAGGATTCCGTCGTAGTTACGCTTGATCTTTGCATACAGATCCTCTATGCGCGACTTGATCTGCTTTTTATATACTGATATGGAACGGAGTAGTACATGCAGTCCGGGGCGAAATTTTAGTTTGACACTAAAGTGTCAAAAGTTTAGGGTTATATTTTCTTGAAAAAGAGGATGTATGCGCAAAGGCTTGTTCAAGTTTTTCCGTTGTGAAAAGTTCCGTGATGACTTTTTGAGAGGACATCTATACTTCAGTTCCTTGAATTATTTTAGGGAGGCTGAAAAATCCGAAGTTCCTGGGCAAAATGACCGTTTTGAGTGCAGTGAAATTCTCCAACCTGATTCTGTAAAGGTTACTGTCGGGAATATTGAATTGAACGATCTTGCAGGTCCCATATCCATCTGCGACAATACCGCAGTGTTACGTAGCAACATTATGTGCTTTTCAACGATTGGGGCTGACGATGAAAAGGAGTTTGACTCCTTAGAAGAATTGAAACAGGATGTGTTGTTTCCGGAAAAAATGATAGAATACGGCGAGTTTGCGATTGTAATTCCGCAAGCTGATTTGTTTATAGAACGGTTGAGAAAGGTCGTATTGGAAACTGGATTCGGACTTTATGGGAGACCTGTGAGTTATTACGATTTTTCCAAGGATAATATTTCTTGTTGTTATCCCGAAATAGCTTTTAAAAAGCGGAGCGAATTCTCTTATCAAAGGGAATTCCGCTTCTTGCTGACAAAACGGCAGCCTTTTGATGCTCCGGTGATTCTTGAGGTGGGCGACTTGTCAGATATAGCAATGTCGTGCAAGTCCTGCGACCTAAATGAAATGATTGGTGTTATCTAATTTCTCGGCAAGCCATTGCGGATTTCTAAGTTCGTAAACGAGTTCGTCCACATGTGTACATGGATTTTGTTTACTAGGAGATACCGCAGAATCTAAAAATTGATTCTTTGGCCTATATGACATTTGGGTACCTAATTTCGTTGTAACCCCTTGTCAATAAAGGCGTTATCGCAGATTTTTTCTTTTATGGGAAAAATCTGCTTTTTTTGTGGTTCAAACAGGGTTATCAAGAAGGGCTTGAAAAATGGCAAACAGCGTTGGTTTTGCAAAGCGTGTGAGCGTCTTTTTTCATCAAGTTCTCGGATAAGTACAGACCAAGTCGTCGGTTTATATTCGCAAGGAAATTTTACCGTTAGGCAAATTGCGGTCAACCTCAATGTTGACGAAAGAACAGTGTACAGGCATCTGGCAAAATGCCATTCTTGTTCCAAGAAAATAAGATCGCCTGGTGAAATTATTGCAATGATGGACGCTACCTATTGGGGATGGAATTTTGGAGTCGTTGCCATCAAGGACCATATTTCTGGCGATGTTGTCTGGAGTAAGTTCATCAACCGTAAGGAACGAATCGACGATTACCTGGAAGGCATCATGATTCTCGAAAAGGAAGGCAACAGAATAGTCTGCATTGTAGGTGACGGCTTGAAAGGCCTGAGAGAAAGCGGGCTTCAGCCGGAGTATTTCGCGATATTTGGTCATGAGACCTCCATGTAAAAAGTCCGCGGCAATCATTGTCGTGGACATTCGCATTATAGAGTTTTCATGACATTTTGTGGGTGGCTCTCAGCCTCCGGAAGGGTGGCTCCATTTTTTCCGGAAAGGTGGCTCTCTAGTACCGGACTGGTGGCTCAAAGTACGCCGGAGTAATCAGGAGTTATTAAGCGTGTTCCAAGACTAATAAAATTTCTTTGGCATGAGAATCTGTTGATGTCAATTTTTTATCCCAGGCACCTGCGCTAACGAATCTTGTATTGACGATTTTCAAGCCTTCGTCTTGTACGATTTTCTTTATTTCGCTCAAATGGTAACGTTTGTCGGCGACCACATATTCTGCTAAGAGAAATTCATCGCCAGAAAATTGTTCTTTTCTGTAAACGAGACCATCGTCCTTATTGATTAAGAAGTATTCCGGCTTAAAAATATTTCCGCTTACCTTCATTGTTTCTGATGGAGGCAGTTTTAGCAAGGCTTCTGGTTTTTTGTTCAAGCTCACGATATTGGTTGCAATTTTCTTTGTGAGTGCCATATTCATTACAGAAATGATGGCTCTGCCTTTGTGTGTAAGAAGCTGCTTCAGGTTTCTTATAATCCTGAGATTGTCAGTATCGTTACGGAATGATCCTATGACATCATAAAGGCAGCAAATGCAATCGTACTTAACCCCAGATTTGAATGTTCTCGCATCCCCTTCCATAAAGTTACATGCAATCTTCTTCTCTACGGCTGAAGAACTGGCCCGAATGATATTCCTTTCTGAAAAATCGATGCCAGTTACATTTGTGTAGCCTCGTCTTGCAAGCTCAATTACATGTCGACCTTGACCGCATCCTAAGTCAAGAATTCTTGAATTAGGGGTAAGATTTGTATTGGATAAAATAAAATCAACTTCGTTTTGAGTACCCTTGGTCCATCCCTGAATAGGCATATCCATTCTCGAATAGGCCTCTTTCAGTTGGCTTTCGGAAAATTCTAAGAAATCCTTCAATTTTTCTGAAGTCCATGACATTTTTTGTGAACTGAAGGTAAAGGCTAGCCACTCGTTTCCTGGAGCTAGTTCTCCCAGCCGTTTTGCGTAGATACTAAGAGCTTCGCTTTTATTTGACTTTTCTAGTTCTGGATAAAATTTTGAAAATACTTGACAAACGTTCGATGACAGCCTTACACAATCCTTCTCTACAAAAGGAATGTCCTCCATCAGTTGTTCCAAGGTGCCGATATTCTTTTGTATTTCTTCTACAGAAACTTGTCGCCAGGTTACGGATTCTAGAGTCTTAATTGTAATGGCGTTAGCTGTTGCTAGCCCCCATGCAAAGTAGTTTGAAAATCCCCATGCAGAAAGCAGCAATTTAGAACCGATTTTTCTATTGCGGTAACTTCTATGAACAACCAACTGAACCACCCAGGAACACATTCCTTTTCCTGGGATATCTTTTCGCAGAAAGACTGCATGTCCTAGCAAGTTGTTCGCTTCATCAAAACATAATGAAGCAAAAATATTAGGTCTGTCGCCATACATTTTTTTGTATAAGGCAACAGACATCCTTATTGGCTGGCCTTTTTTGAAATCATTACCTTTACCACTATATTTCCCATAATTTTCTGAGAAAAGTGTTGAACATTTCTTTAATTCATCTTCGGTTAGCCCAGAAAATTTTTTTGTGATAAAGGTCTCATTCATGGGTACAAATATACAATAATGGCGAACGCGGAGAAAATAGCGTAAATTCTTAGCGGCGGTTTTAACTGATTTTTGACAGATTATCTAAAAAGAGGTCTGTTGTTTGTCATTACAAGATGTCTATTATTTGTTTTAGGAGCTTGCAATTATCATTGTTAAGAGGCTTTATTTTTCCATAGGAACTTAATGTGATTGAATTGCTGCATTTCTTTATTCTTTGAAGCATGGGGATGATTATTGTGTTGCTGTGGGTTAAGTAATCGTTGATATCACTTATTTGTGTAGGAATTTTATAACCGTAGGGTGAACTTGCGATAATGACATCATTATCCCGTAATTTCCCTACGATTTTATTTCTGAAGACCTGGGTCGATACTCGTCCGATGTGGGTGTCTGCTAGATAATTGTTTAGTTCTTTTGTGGAAATGTATTTCCGCTGATTGTTGTTCATGAAACGGAACAAAAGGTATTTAAGAACAAGGATTTGCCGGATTGTATCTTCATCCTTGGAACCTTCATTCTGTTCAATAAAATTTTTAGCTTTCATAAAACAAATTTCGGCAATGTCTTTATCGTAATCCTTGGCTGCAGGTGATGTTTCTACATTAAAATTGTGATATGTATATGGCAATAAGTCTATGCGAATTTTTTTCTTATCTAATAATTTAATGAATTGGTCTTTGTATTCTGTAGAAATAGACTTGCTGTCGTCATAAATATATGCAAGGGTTCCACTGATGATGTCTGCAATTTGGATGATCAATTCCTTTTTACTGTCAACCACATCTATTGTGCTAGAATCAAAAAGAGTGGGTTGTCCCAAACGTCCACGCATATATTTCAAAAAACTTTCCATGAAGTCGCTTTCTCCTATGGCGTCCCCATAGATATTGATTTCATTAAAAGCGTGGATGAGAGTAGAGTATATTGATTGGTTGAGGAATTTGTAAAAACTGCTTTTGTATTTAAGTCCCGGCATATCTGCCATAAGTCTCTTGTCATATACCATGGAAATGAATTTGAATGGCAATTGGCAAATATGCTCAAGGACTTTTACACGTCGTTTATGGTTTCCCTTGATGCCTTTAGATTTTAGTTCAGTGTTTCCGAAGAATAATTTTTGAGCCTCAATTACTCCTTCTTTAACAGTTTGTATGTTTTGAGGTTCAATAATCGCGGCAGTTAAGATGAAAAACTTTGATGTGCCTTCGTTTTCAAGGTCCCATCCGAATGCGCCATACTCGTCGATGTATGCGCTTAATATTGTGGTTGACTTTTTTTTCACCTTGTTACCTTATTCCATAGATTTTAAATCTAGATACACTCCAATCTTATCTAGCAGTTTTGATTGCTCGGCAAACTGTAAGTAATCCAGAACTTTTTGCCCCCATTCGTTTGCAACACCTTCCATTTCGGGAAAAGCATTGAACGCGAGCGTATCCATTTTTAAGCCATCAGAGGCATTTTCTGTACAAATTCTACTTAATCTGCCTTTTTCTTCTTCGGACAGGGTAGCAAGAACCTTTATATAGTGTATTTGAAGATCGAAATAAGCTCGTTTAAGATGGTCAAACAGCGTAGTAAGTTTTACTATGGAGTCGTAAATGTCTTGGTCAAATAGAAATTTTGAGTATGAACACATCTCTAGAAGTTTATTGTTATAGTCAACGAAACTTCGGTTGATATTGTTCTCATCTTTTGATAGAATCGAATCGAGGGTTGCATCATCTTTTCTAACAAGAATAAGAGTTTCCTTGATCGTTTTAAACACGGCGAATCTTTTGTCAAAAAGACTGAGTTCGACATTCTGTTTATGCGCTTTTTGTTGGCTGCGGCCTTGTCGAATTGTTGCACAAACTAAAATCACCGACAGAATAGTTGTTAAAATGGTGCTAACCGCATTCCAATTCCAGTTTTCCATTATGATTTTCTCCTTGAACAAAAATATAACTTTCTCTAGACATTATTTTCAATAGATTTGGCGTCATTGTCGAAGAAATCGTAGCTCTGTGGAATCAGCTTCTGCATAAGTGTACTGCGCACGCCAAACGTTTTTGGTTCCCATTTTGCATTCCTCTGAGGATGAGAATCCCTCTGAATCGGTAGAGGGCATGAATAGAGCTTTGCAATTGGGGCAAATTGCGGTGATATGGTAGATTTTCAACATTATATACCTCCTTGGTTGTTGTTTGTTTTATTATTAGTTATTGTCAAGTTGAGTTTTGGATTTATTCTTATAAGCATGTTGTTCCTTTTTTCTTATAAGGGTTACCCTTGTTTTTTTATTATTAGTTGAGACCAAAATTTCTGTAGAAAATCCCATATATGTCCTTTTTTGGAAAATCTTGAAATCTCCCTTTCATAATCTTGGTACGGGCCATGGCTATTCCGTATTGGATGTGGTCCACGCATTTGAAAAGGTTAATGGCGTAAAGGTTCCTTATTCTATCAAGCCGCGTCGACCAGGAGACATAGCTACATGCTATTGCAATCCTGCTAAGGCATTAGAAGATCTAGGTTGGAAAGCTCGCTATGGTATCGAAGAGATGTGTCGCGACGCCTGGAATTGGCAGAAGAACAACCCTAACGGGTATGAAAAGTAGAAGACGAGTAAAGCTGGTGGTCAAGAACCATCAGCTTTTACTTTTTAGTTGTGTTGACAGAATATGAAATCGTGCAAACAGTTGTTTGCAAAATGATCAACCCTAATTTGTATCCCTTGACGCGGCAGGGTTAGTGATTCTAGATTTGCTTTTGGGACCACCGGTCGGTCGCCAACCTGCCTAAAGGCTGTTATTTAGATGAACCAAAACAAGAGGTAATTATGGCTCGTGAAATACGAGAAACCCCGATCTTGTTCGGTGAGGATGCTCGCCGTTTCTTAGCCCGTATGCAGGAAAAACGCACCGAGTCTCCAGAAGCTCGCGCTAGACGCTTACGGAATTACGAAATCATGTGTAAAGCGTATGAGGAGGGAATGCGTGAAAAACGCGCGCGCGAAGAAGCAAATGGAGGTGTTGATCCTTGTTTCAGACAGGTGTGATTGTCCCTAAATTTCTAAAACTTAAATCTTCGGAAACTGTTAAAGCATTTGATTGTGGCGATGCTGATTTGAATGACTTCATTTTAAATCAGTCGGCTCCATTTGCTAAATCATTGCTAGCTACAAGTTATGTGTGTGTCAATCCGCAAGATGCTAGTGACGTTTATGCATTTTGTAGCTTGGCGAATGATAAGGTTGCCATAACAGATTTTCCGGGCAGGACTGAGTTTAATCGTTTCCGTAAAAATCAAGGTTTTCCTCAAGCTAAACGATTTAAATGTTATCCTGCAGTTAAAATATGTCGCCTTGGGGTTGATGTTTCTGCAAGGAAAAAACATGTTGGATCGATGGTTGTGGACTATATCAAGTCTCTGTTTTCAATGGATAACAAGACTGGCTGTAGATTCCTTACTGTAGATGCGTATTTGGCTGCGATTCCATTCTACCAAAAGAATGGGTTTGATTTCTTGAATCACGTAGATGAATGTAATCCGCATACCCGGTTGATGTACTTTGATTTGATGGACATTAAATGAAAGTGGTTCGTGAAATACGAGAAACACCGATCTTGTTCGGCGAGTTTTTTTTCGAAGAAGTTAACGGAGGTGTTGACCCTTACAAGGTTGCTCCTCCTTGCCGATACGATCACCGTGCTTTGGTTGCCTATGCCGAAAAGGTTGGTAAATCTATAAACGATCTCTCAATAGAGGAAAAATCACAATTTATTGAGGGGCTGTTTACGGAAATGATTGCAGCTGGTGGTTTTCAAACCATCAGCCTTTCTTAATCTCTCGTACAACATTAGATACATATCCATCTGTCCAACATCTTCGTACGAAATTTTTTCGAGTCTTTAAATCAACCAACACAAAGCATTTAAGCAAGTAATTGTAAAACACGAGATTGATGTAGTAGTCATTATCTTCAGTATGAATATGCTGTTGGCGGCTTACCAAAGCATAGCCTTTCCCCATTTCCATAAGGAATTTTTGTAACAAGCAATTTGTAAAATTTTTCGCTAATATTCTGTCAAATAAAAGTAAGGTAAAATTTGCGGAATCCTTTAAGCGATGCAACAGAGATTCCGTTTCCAAATTTTTCTGTCAATGCCTCCGACGCCATCTTAATCACATGCTTGCCATATCCAGCACGAACTTTCCCCTGCTGCTGTTTAGGCATAGTATCTCCTTGAAAAAGAAAAACATCTGTTGTTCACAGATGTCCTAGAGATACTCTTTCCTACATCAGGCAGAATGCATCCCCTTCAATTTTAATCACGAAAGTGTAATTTGTAAATGTTGTGATTTTAATCCTCCTGACTTATCTGGGGAGGCGTGATTATTCCGGAGCGGCGGAGCCGCCAGTCCGGACCCCCTTCCTCAGGTCAAAATGTCCGCTTTCAACTCCTAAATTCGGGGCGGAAAGGGGACTTTCATGTCCAAAAAAACTACCGATACAACCCTCAGGGATTCCTTTCTTGAACGCATAAAGAAGCCGGGATGCCCGTCTGTAAAGACCATCGCCGAAGAAATGAACCTGCCAAAAGCTACATTGTACTCTTGGATCTACTGGAGCCTTCACGACGGCATCGCCGAATTCATGAAGTGGTACAAGAGCGACAAGAATCCGTTGAGGTAGGGCTGTTGCTGGATGCGGGGCGCAAGATGCCCGCGGGGTCGCTGGTGCGCCCCCGCGAAATATTTTTCAAAAAATGCGCCGGGGGTATTGACAACCGTCCTGCGTTTGTGTACATTTGATAGTGAACAAATGTACAGATTTTTAGGGCGGTATGAACGAAGAGATTGTAATTTTCAGGACCAATGACGAGTCCATCAATGTGGAGGTCCGTTTCGAGGACGAGACGGCCTGGCTTACGCAGGACCAGATGTCCGTGCTGTTTAGCAAGTCTAAATCGACCATAAACGAGCATATAAAGAACATTTTCCAGGAAGGTGAACTGGTCGAATCGCAGGTGATGAGAAAATTCGGAAATTCCGAATTTACGCATAATTTGACGAAAATGACCAATTTTTACAACCTTGACGTCATTATTTCTGTCGGTTACCGCGTAAAGTCCCTGCGTGGCACCCAGTTCAGGCAGTGGGCCACGAAACGCCTCAAGGAGTATATTGTCAAGGGCTTTACGATGGACGATGAACGCCTGAAAAATCTTGGCGGAGGCAGCTACTGGCAAGAACTTCTGGCGCGGATTCGCGACATCCGTGCCAGCGAGAAGGTGTTCTACCGACAGGTTCTCGACATTTACGCGACGAGTATTGACTATGACCCCAAGGCGGATACATCGGTTCTGTTCTTCAAGAAGGTGCAGAACAAGATGCATTTTGCCGTGCACGGGCAGACTGCGGCGGAGGTCATCAATAGCCACGCAGATGCCGAAAAGGTTTTTATGGGACTTACGACTTTTTCTGGGGATAAGCCGACTCTTCAAGAGGCGTTGATTGCCAAAAATTATCTGGATGAAAGGGAATTGCGAGCCATGGGGCAAATACCAGCAAAAGACGCTCTCGTCTGTAGAAAAGGCTTTCTTGGATTCTATCAAGACGATCGAGAAAAAAACTTCAAAAAAAACTTGAGCAGGGTAAAAACTTTATTGACAAATTGCCTGGTTGCAGGAATTAGAGAACAGGTAATTGTATGAACTACGATTTCTCCGTTTTAAGCGATATTGATTTTGAACAAACGGTCAAGAAAAACTCTATAATGGGATAGCCCGTCGCAATGTTAGCTTACAGGAGGTTGCGTTAGGGATGGAAGCCCGAAGGGCCTGGCGGGCTCTTGCCAGGGCCAAGTCGGATGATGGTGCCGCCGAGACGGTTGAGCTCGTGGAATCCGCCGCTTAAGCCCACCCCCTCAGAGAAATTTGCGAAAGACAACATACGTTATCGCTTGAACTTTATTATAATTGTCTGGTGGGTTTTGCCCAGTTTTGTTTACGATAAGAACGAGGTTTTATGGAAGGATTGCCGAGAACACATGAAAGCGACGTTATTCAGTTTGTAGTCCTTGCCATAGAAGGTGGGGCGAAAGTCCTTGGCGTGGAACCGACTGAATTCGTAAACCGTCTTGAAAAACAGAATCTGATAGAAAAGCGCCTTTTGGAAGGCTATGAAATGCTGCATACTCAAAGCAAGGAATATGTGGCAGACGACATCGCCGAAACCCTAGTCAACTGGGAGAATGACTTGTGATTTTATATCATGGCTCCTTGGTTGTTGTTGAAAGACCTCTTGTGGGAATAGGTCGCTCGGATCTTGATTTCGGCCCTGGTTTCTATTTGACGAAACACCGAGAACAGGCTGAACGATGGGCGAAAATTAAGTCTGGAAGAAAGAAAAATTCCGAGGCTTTTCTTAACATTTATGAGTTTGATCGAAATTCCTTGAACAACGCTGTTTATAAACTACTCTCTTTTGAAGATTACAACAAGGAATGGCTTGATTTTGTTGCTTTTAGCCGTAAGGGAATGAGACCCTGGCTTGGATACGATGCCATTGAGGGTGGTATTGCGAACGACAGTGTTATCACGACTGTTGATTTGTATGTAGATGGCATTATAACTGTAGAACAGGCTCTTGACAAACTCGTGAATACGGAGCTTCGTCATCAGATTTGCATTGCGAACCAGGTTCTAGTTGACAGCTGCTTAACCTTTAAACAGTCGATTAGGTTGTAGAGTATGAACGAAAATGTCTTGTGGCGTAAGATGGGCCGTGTAATTATGCAACTTGCCGATCAGCTGAAAATTTCTCCGAAGCAAGCCTTGCTTTTATTCTATAACAGCGAAGTTGGTAAGATGATGCATGACCCGAAATATGGGTATGAGCTGATGAGTGATACGTATATTGTAAATGATATCATCGCTGAATTACGTGGATAAAATTTCTATATATTTAACAAGTACCTATAGCCCCAGGGTCTTAGCTTTTTCATTTTGCAAACAGTTGTTGAAATTACAGCTGGTGGTTTCAAAACCATCAGCTTTTGTTTTATCGTTTGCTCCTGTATTAAAATTGATTTACAAGCATTTTGCTGTACATGTATGACAAATTAACTGCATCTGTATTGCAGATTTTTTGCTCGTACAAAATTTTACCGAAATTTATGACAAACTATTTTATATTTCGCCAACGATCGTATTAACGGTCGTAAAACTGTTGCGTAGGGAAAATGAAGAGGAAAAGATGAAAAAAAAGACACTGTGCGTCATGACGACGGCGCTTGCCTGCGTAACTGCAGGTGCAGCGACTAATTATGACCTTCTTGGCCGTAAGGCTAGCAAGATGAATTCACCCATGGTCTATAAGGATGCTGACCACATGGCTATCAAGAAAAATGGCCTTGGTGGCGACAACCTGCAGGCCGCATCTGTAGCTGTTAAGGCTGCGTACCGAGCCGAATTCGATGAAGGTATTTACAATCATGATCGTGGATCTGATGGTCTCCCTACGAAGAATTTCATCACGTACCAGACCTACTACAATACCAATTGCTACTCCCTTTATCATACTCCTAACGCCAGGTATTATTTCGGGTGGAGCCAGTACGATCAAACTCCCGTCATATACAATTTCTCCACTACCCCCTATACGGTTAATGGTGCAAAGACGGCTACGGGCTACGATGTCAGTTTCTCCAAGACCAATTCCGACAAGCTTACGATTGTGGGGATTTCTTCTTCCTACAATGACTATGTTTACTTGCAGTTCAAGAACTTCGATGAAGTGCCGTACAGCCAGAGCGGAAAGGCCTTCCCTTACGAGAATCTGAAATACAACTATTATAACTTTAGTGACGATTATGTCGGCATCTATGTAGATACCAAGGCTTACCCGGCCTGGTTGAAGGATCAGACTCCCTCGAAGTTCTTCTTGCTGGAAGGCAGTGTTTTGGATAATATCACTTGCCAGGCTCATGTACCCACCCCGAATGACGAATACAACGCCACTCTCCTGAATTACGCTATGCCGGGTCAGAATAAGGGTGCTTACACTTTTATTCACAACTCCAAGTGCGAAAAGAGCCCGTATCCCGAAAATCCGTCTAGCCGTGACCCCCAGATTTACATGGGTGTTCATGCTGCCGAAGATACTCCCACCGATAAGTATACCGAAGAGACCAGGGAGCTGGATAATTACATCTACGAAAACCACATGCTTGAAATCGTGGGTGCCGGTAACTACAAGAACAATAGAAAGGGCCTGATGAATGCCAAGGCTTATGCCGCCAACGCAATCACCGTCGGTTCTGTAGATACCAAGAATACCATGGGTTTCTTCTCGGCCTGGGCCAACGCCCCGTACACCAACGCTGGCAAGACCGTAAGGGGCCAGAAGCCCGAAATTGCGAACTACACGGACTTTAGCTTCTTCGATAAGTCCAAGCGCAAGACCGATGTCAAGACCTACTCCAAGGGTGATTCCGTCTACACCAAGTACGAGGTTATGGATGGAACTATGGGTGCTACGGCTTATACCGCCAACATGATGGCCAATCTCATTAGGAGACAGCCTTTCATGCGTTACCATCCCGAAATGGCCAAGGCTCGACTCCTGACTTCCAGCATCCTGAAAATCAACGATGAAAACAAGAGCGGTGCCGTTGGCATTCCTTACTATCCGGCTCTCATGGGTTCTGAATACATTAACGAACCTGGTTATGAACATTACATCAATAAGTCTAACTACTGGTATGGCGATATCAATAGGATGTTCACAAAGGTTAGCGGCAAGAATCAGTACGAACTGTTCATCCCCTTTACTGTAAAGCCGGGATATAAGTATCGTGCCGCCATTTCTTGGCTCTCTTCTGGTGACGATATTGCAACGTATAACCGCGTTCCCCAGGACTTCGACCTGTTCCTGGTTGACAACTCGGGCAAGACTCTTGCCAGTGCCTCCAATAACGGCGCAACTCCTTATGAACTGTTGAGCTACACGGCTACCCAGGAACAGACCGTCAAGGTCAAGATTCTTCTTTACGAAGATATCAATGGTGAAGGTCATCCCCGTCATCACAAGATTAAGCTTGGCTTCAACTTCCTTGAGTATAAGGAATAGATGCGGTTCCGTTTCGTAAGGTTCTGACGAATAAAAACTTGACCTGCCATTAGATGGCGGGTCATTTTTTTTTTTGATTATACAATTTGAGGCGATCAAACGATAATATAGGTGAGGTGTAAAAATATGGATATCAATTCGATTAATCGTTTCATTGAAAATGGTCTTCTGCCGTCTCACACTCTGGGGCTCATGGGTAACCATGGTATCGGCAAGACCAGCTACGTTCACAACACTGTCCGCAAGATTATCGCCAAGAAGCACGGCTTGCCCCTGGATCGGGTGCATGTGATTAGCCGCTGCGTGTCTATTATGGATCCGGCCGACCTGATCGGTAACTTCCAGGAATTCGGCGGTCGAACTTATAGCTGCCCGCCCAGCTGGATTCCCACTTGCAAGGCCTACGACGACAAGATGGCCCAGCTGTACGAAGAAAACGGCATGCATTACAGCCGTCTGACCCAATACGACGATATTTATATTCTGTTCCTGGACGAATGTAAGCGCGGCAATGCGGTTATCCAGGACGGTATTATGGAACTGCTTCTGGAACACCGCCTGTTCGGGGTGGATCTCAAGGAGAACACTTACGTGGTTTGTGCCGACAACGACAACGCCACGATTTATAACGGCACCCGTCGCGACCCGGCCCAGGAAAGCCGAATCAAGAACTTCACTTTCGCGCCCACCGACAAGGAGTACCTCGAGGATTTCAGCCGCCGCGTGGAGGCCGGCCAGATTCACGAGGCCGTTCCCGATTTCTTGAGAAAGTATCCGGAGTTCATCGTTCTCCCCACCAAGACCATCGAGGAGCTTGCCATTCAGGGTAAGAAGGGGCCTTCGCCCCGCGACTGGACCCACCTGGGGGAATGTCTGATGAATTTCAGCAATAATAACGATGACATTACCACGGGTAACGTCAACTTCTTGACGGAGATTGCGTCGGCCTATGTGGGTTTCAGCTATGCCATGAAGTTTGCGGAATTCTGCGAGGTGGATCGCGTTCACGAGATTGACGTCAAGAAGATCCTGCAGTCCATGGACAAGGTCATGGTTAAGGTTGTCAGGGAGGCCTTCAAGAATAACATCAAGTTGGCTGTTCCGACCTGCCATTCCTTGCTGGAACTGGTAAAGTCTACCAGACTTAACGAAAAGCACGAGAAAAACATCCTGGCGTTCCTGGAATGCTGCCCCAACGAGGCCATTGTAGCCTTTGTAAAGGGCTGGATGAAGGAGAAGAAGGACCAGTTCCTGGCCTGGCGCAAGACTCCCAAGCGCTACAAGATTTACAACGCCGCCCTGATGAATAAGGAGGGCAAGAACGGCGGAGCTTCTGCCTATGACGCCTGGGTCTTGAACTTTACCAAGATGAACAATATTTCGGTGTCTGACCTGGATCGAGACGATATCATTATTGCGGCTTAGGGGGTGTCGTGACGGATTTTGAAAAGAGTTTTCAGGGGACCATATGCCGTCTCCTTGTGTACAGCCCGTTCAGCTTCAACTTGCTGGTGGGTATGAATACGGTGGCTACGGATTCTGTAGAAACCATGGGGGTGTGCGTCAAGAATGGCCGCATAAGCCTTCGGTACAATCCCCAGTTCTTTGTTTCGCTGGAAGAGGGGGAGCGCACCTATGTCTTGATCCACGAGATGATGCATGTGCTGCTGCACCACTGCACCCACCGCAGTTCCAGTGACCGTCGCCGTGCCTACAAAGAGAACGTGGCCATGGATCTGGCCATTAACAGCCTGATTTATGAAGAGACGGGTATCAAGATTCCCCGTTTCAAGGAGGATGTGGGCAACTGCAGAAAGGGCGATGTCATGAGCCTTTTGCCCATGATGTTTGGCTATAAGAACTGCCTGAGTTTCGAGCAGTACTTGACTCTGCTAGATCAGGATTTCCCCGATGTTACCGTCCAGTTTGTGGGTGGGGATGGCGAAATCGACGAGAATTGCCCCCTGGGCGAAATCACAAGGTGGCGCTTGGACAACCGGCATGGGGAAGGTTTTGAGGAAGATGCCTATATCGACGACTATGTGCGCAACGTGGTGGAGAACATCGGGCGAAACCACGGCTGGGGGCATCTCGATGGCACTGGTATCGAGATGGTGATGAAGGCCCAGGAGCAGCCCTTGAACTGGGGTGATATTCTGAGGCTCAAGCTGGGGCCCTTCCTGAGTTACCAGAAGGAACAGTCCCGCAGGCGCTGGAATAAACATTACGGCAAACCCTTTCTGGGGTATACCACGAAGTGCGTCGAACCGGTGGCGGTGTATGCCGATACCTCGGGCAGCGTGGGCACCCAGGACTTGTCGCGATTCATTGTGGAAATCGAGCGTATTGCCAACTATACCGGCGTATACCTCTGGAGTTTTGACATCGCGGTTCAGGATCCCGATGAAACGGTACTGTTCAACCGCCGCTCTATTGCCCAGATTGAGTTCAAGGGGCGCGGTGGGACTAGCTTTACACCTATTTTCGAGCATGCCCAGGAGAGGCACTTTTCGCAGGTGGTCATTCTGACTGATGGTGTTGCCGAAAAGGTAGACCCTGACCTGGCCAAGGGAATGGATGTTGTCTGGGTCATAACAAAAGACGGTGATACAGATAATAAACCTGGCACCGTCATAAAAATGGATCGTTAGTTGTAGAGGCTAGAGCAGCAGCATGCCGCCTTCGCCAAGGTTCAGGCAGGCTCTGTTGCGGCCGTTCTGCTTGGCGTTATAAAGGGCCTGGTCGGCACGTTCGATAATGGAGCGGACTGTGTCGCCATCCTGGCGTTCCGTAAAGCCCAGGCTGATGGTTACGGGAATCACCTGGCCGTCGGGCAGGGGAATGCGCAGCTTTTCGACGGCCTTGCGCAGGCGTTCTGCGATTATGCGGGCGTTTTCGGTGGAGGTTCCCGGCAGGAACACGCTGAATTCTTCGCCGCCGTAGCGTACGGGCATGTCGGAGGGGCGCAGGCTGTCGGTAATGGCTCCGGCCACGGCGATCAGGACCTGGTCACCGGCCAGATGGCCGTAAGTGTCGTTTACCCGCTTGAAATGGTCGATGTCCATCATGACGGCAGACAGGCGGAAATTGCCGGCGTTGCTGCGGTTGATTTCGCGGGTGTACATTTCTTCGAGCCAACGGCGGTTGTGGAGGCCCGTAAGGGAGTCCACCTTTGCGTTTTCTTCGATGCAGCGGATGTGGTATTCTTCTTCGCACACCACGCGGTTGTTGTTGCGCAGGCGCTGGCTCAGCATATGCAAAAAGTTCAGGCACAAGTCGTGAGAGGCGTTGATCATGGCCAGGGCGACTTCGGGTTCGATCACCAGAATGCGGCAGGGGTCCTTGGCGAATACGTAGGCGCTGGGCTTTACGCTGTCGAAGATGGACATTTCACCGGCACAGTGGCCCGGTTCGATGACATCCTTGAAGTTGCCGCCTTCGACTTCCATCTTGACTTCCATCATTCCGTCTAACAACACCAGCAAGCGGCGCTTGGGGTGTTCAGGGTCGATAAGAAGGGTTCCCGGTTCCACATTTACTGTATGGCAGCTCAACAAATATCCTGCCAAACTTTCAAAGGTGACGTTCTTGAAGATGTCAAGACGCTGAAATTCGGAACGGGAAATAGGAAGTGTTTCTAGATCATTTATAGCCATACCTTAATTATACAATAAATTAAGTGAAAGTTGAGATTCTTCTTAAAAATTTGTTGCAAAAGGCGAAAAAGAGCTATATTCTGTGAACAAAAAAGTTCTTTTTTTCGCGAAAATGAGGCATTTATGGGTAAAATGGTATTGAAGTCCGTCTATTTTAACGGCTCCGTCAGGGACATCCTTATTTCGGGCAAGAAGTTCGCCAAGGTGGAACGCCCGCTGACCGCAGCCGATTACAACAATGCCGAAATCGTGGACTGCTCCGGCCTGGCGATCCTCCCGCCGTTCTATAACGGCCATACCCATGCGGCCATGACCCTCCTTCGCGGTTATGCCGACGATATGCCCCTGCAGCAGTGGCTGACTCAGCACATCTGGCCCTTCGAGGCGAAGCTTACTCCCAAGGATATCCGGGTGGGATCCCGCCTGGCCATTCTCGAGATGATCAAGTCGGGTACGGTGTTCTTTGCCGACATGTACTGGCACCGCGAAGAGACCATCAAGGCGGTCAAGGAAATGGGGATTCGCGCGGCCATTGGCGTGACGGTGGCCGATGCGCTCCAGACGCCCGAACTGACCGAGGCCAGCTTCAAGTTCCTGCAGGAACACCGCATGGAGTCTGACCGTGTTTCTCTGGCGGTAATGCCCCACGCCATCTATACCGTTAGCGACAAGACCTTCAAACGTTGTGTGGAAGTGGCCCGCAAGGAGGAGTATATTCTTCATACCCATCTGGCCGAAACTGCTACCGAAGTCAAGGACTGCAAAAAGAAGTACGGCTGCACGCCGGTAGAACTGATGGACAAGTTCGGCGCCCTTGGCGGAAATTTCGTGGCGGCCCATTGCGTCCACCTCAGCGGAAACGACATGACGCTCATGGCGGAATCCTGTTCTGCGGCCATTGTCAATCCCTGTTCCAATTTGAAGTTATGTAGTGGCATCCCCAAGATCCACAAGATGCTGGAAAGCGGCATGCTGGTAGGCGTCGGGACCGACGGTGCTTCCTCCAACAACAACCTGGATATGCACGAAGAGATGAAGCTGACTTCTCTCTTGACCAAGGTTTCTAGCAGCGCCGAAAAGTTGCCTGCCGCCGATGCTCTGAAAATGGCTTCTTCCAATGTGGCCATTGCCTATGGCGTTCCGGCCGGAGCCATTGTTGAAGGTCTTTTGGCTGACGCCCTTTTGGTGGACCTCAGGAATGAACGTCTAACCCCCAACCACAATCTGGTTAGCAACTGGGTGTATTCCGCAGACAATAGCGCAATCAAGCACGTTATATGTAACGGCCAGTTCGTAATGAGGGACCGTCATGTGGATGGCGAAGAGGATATAATGAAAGAAGCCGAGCTGACAGCCCGGCGACTTGCTCAGTAAAACCGTTTCTGGTTTTTGATCTGGCTCCTACTTTTCTGAAGTGGGGGCTATTTTTTCGGAGGCTTCCTTTACGGCCTTGGCGGCGGCTTCCCTGGCTGCTTCCTTGGCGGCGTCGGTTGCCTTTTCTACGGTTTCCTTGGCCACCTCTTCTACTTTTTCGGAGGCCTTGTTGGCCATCTTCTCTGTGATTTCAGAGGCCTTTCGTTCGGCGGCACCTACAAGGTCTACAGGCTCCGTTGAGTATCCCATAGTCGCAAGTACGGTCTTGTAGGCGGCATAAGAAACGGAATTGTCGCGGGTCTCCTGCACAAAGCCCCCGAAGGGCATTACATGGAGGATTGTCAGTATGACGAACATGACCAGGGCGCCCTTCACCAGTCCAAAGAAGGCTCCAAGGATGCGGTCCACCTTTCCAACGACTGTGTCGGATACGTAATGGTTGACCATGTGGCCAGTAAAGAGCAGGGCGAGGAAGGGAACCAGGAATCCTATGCAAATACAGATAATCGAAGCGGAAAAATCGCTAAAGCCGAATCCTGCTACGGTATCGGAAAAGAACTTGTTGATGAAGTAGGCGTCGGTAATGGCGGCAATCCAGGCCAGGAGTCTGAAAATACCACGCAGGAGTCCGTGCCAGAGGCCAATGAGCATCAGGATGGTCATCAACACGAGACTGACTATATCGATAGTATTCATATTCAGGCCAAAAATAAAATTTTTTACAGGGCGGTATGGATGAGGACGGTCACAGCGGTGCTGATGACTACTCCAATTGATAGTCCAAGCAGGAACATTTTCTTGCGGCTATCCTTGTAGAGTGCCGGGGTCGAATAATCGGATCCCGACAGGGGACCGTTGGATTCCTTGAGGGCGGAACACCAGACGCTCATATAGGGAGTGAGGTCGCGGGGGTAGTTCTTCATGATGGCGGCCAGCTGGTCGGCGGCATCGGCTGCGGTGAGGGGGCGGTTCTTGGGCTTCTTGGCTACCAGCTTCAGCACGAACTTGCGAAGGGCCATGGGGACTTCCTTGGGGAATACCTTGGGGGTGATTCGCAGTTTCTGGATGCGCTGGATGGTCTCGCTGAAGTTCGCCCCGCGGAATATATTCTGGCCGGTGAGCATCTCGATGGCCACGATGCCGACGGCGAACAGGTCGGAAGCGGGGGAGGCGTCTTCGCCAAGAGTCTGCTCGGGGCTCATGTAGGTGACTGTACCGAGAATCGCGCCGGTCTGGGTGATGCGGCTGCGTTCCTCTTCGTCCTTGAAGAATCGGTTGAAGTCCAGCTTGTTGTCGGTATAGGCGATGCCGAAGTCCAGCAGACGCACACGACCGTCGTTATCGATCATGATGTTGGCGGGCTTGATGTCGCGGTGGACTACGTTCTGGCGGTGGGCGTGGCCCAGGGCGCTCAGCACTTCGTAGAGCACCAGCATAACGACCCACAGGGGAGGCTGCTTGCACTTGTCCAGGATGTTGCGCAGGGTGTAGCCGTGAACGAATTCCATCGAAAGCGATAGCTTGCCGTCGCTTTCTTTCCAGAGGCCGTAGGGTCTGGTAATGGCGGGGTGGTTCAGGTGGGCTAGGATGTTACCCTCTTGCATGAAGCGCTTGAGGGCATCGGGGTTGTCTTCCTGGGTGGTTTGCATCTGCTTGACCACCACCATGCGGTCTAGGGAAGGGTCGTGGCAAAGCCACAGTTTGCCCATGGCGCCGGCACCCAGTTCCTGTACCGGTCTATAACCGCCAATCTTAGAAGGTTTGTCGTTCTTGCCTGCTGCCAATTAAAATCCCGAAAACAGTGAATAGTGAACAGTGAAGAGTGAATTATGATTTTTTTGCAGGATTAATACGTCATATTTTCTAGTTAGACGGACTAATCCCGCTTATACCCAAATCTCATATCTCATCCCTCAAACCCCTTACTCCTTGTCGTTTAGGTAAATGCTCTGGTGCTTGGTCTTGGGATTCGGATTGGGGTAATCCAGAATGTAATGGAGACCGCGGGATTCCTTACGGCGCAGAGCTGCGATCAGGATCATCTTGGAGACCTGGAGGGCGTTCAGGAATTCAAGGAAGTAGAAGTTTTCGGTTTCCTTGTTCTTGATTGCGGCGTCCACTTCCTTTTCTAGACCTTCGATGACCTTGAGGCCCTGGTTCAGGCCGGCCACGGTACGTACGATACCGCAGTGGGTCCACATCATGTCCTGAAGGATCTTCTTGCGCTTGCGCCAGAAAGCGGACTTGGTGTAAGAAACCTTTTCCTTCTTGTTGGAACGAGGTGTGGAGATCTTTTCATTGAGGAGGCCGCTTTCCACGATGTTGTCGATGGCGCGAACGGCGTAGACGACGCTTTCGAGGAGGGAGTTGGAGGCCAGGCGGTTTGCTCCGTGAACGCCTGTTGCTGCGACTTCGCCGCATGCATAGAGACCTTTGATTTCTGTACGGGACCAGGTGTCTACCAGAACACCGCCGCACATGTAGTGTGCTGCGGGAACGACGGGGATCCATTCCTTGGTCATGTCGACGCCCACTTCCATGCACTTGGCATAGATGTTGGGGAAGTGGCTGCGGATGTCCTTGGGGGTGTGGCCGGTCAGGTCGATGTACATGTGGGGCTTGCCCAGACGCTGCATTTCGCTGTGGATGGCGCGGGCCACGATATCGCGGGGTGCCAGGGAGTGGAGCGGATGCACCTGGTTCATGAATTCTTCGCCCTTGTCGTTCTTGAGGATGCCGCCAAAGCCGCGGACCGCTTCGGAAATGAGGAAGGGCTTCTTGAGGCTGGGGGCGTAAAGACTGGTGGGGTGGAACTGCATGAATTCGATGTCCTGCAGTGCTGCACCTGCACGGGCTGCAATGGCCATGCCGTCGCCGCAGCTGTCGGGCGGGCATACGGTGTACTGCCAGATACGTCCGGCGCCACCGGTAGAAAGGACTGTGGACTTGGCGTAGATGTTTTCGACTTCGCCTGTCTTCTGGTGAATGATCTTTGCGCCGATGCAGCGCTTTTCCTTGCCTTCGCCCTGGCAGATCAGGTCCTTGATGTAGCAGTTTTCAAGGTAATCGATGTTCTTCTGCTTGTGAAGTTCGCAGAGGAGGGCGCGCATGATTTCCTTTCCGGTAAGGTCTGCGGCGTGGAGGATGCGGTGATGGCTGTGGCCGCCTTCCAGATGGAGGTCGAACTCTTCTCGGTTCACCGGATTGGGGGTAAACTGGACGCCCCATTTTACAAGCTGCTGGATGGTGGCTGGGCCACTCTTGGTCAGGATGTTTACCGGTTCCTTCTTGCAGAGGCCGGCGCCTGCTTCCAGGGTATCGTCAATATGGAACTTGAACTTGTCTGTCTTCTTGGTAACGGTAGCGATACCGCCCTGAGCGTAGTTTGATGAACCGTCCGGTTTAGCTCCCTTGGTGAGGATGACTACAGAGAGACCTTTTTCTGCAGCATGAAGGGCTGCGCTTAATCCGGAAATGCCGGCACCGAGGACCAAAATATCGTACATGTTCAAACTCCGTTCAGAATCTATTGACTTTTGGATGTGTAATAGATAGAAAAAAAGCCGTATTTCGGCATTATATGACAACAAAATAAAACCAAATGGATTTTTTTACTACATTTTGCGCCGACAAAATTTTAATGGAGTCTACTCTATGTTAACGTGGATTAATGAAAAAGCCAAGTGGATTATTGTAATCTTTGCCGCAGGTATCGCTGTTGGCCTTCTGGCCATGGACCGTGTACCGAACCAGGGCAAGAGCTACCCGGTTGGTGAAGTCAACGACAGCAAGATCACCTATGCTGAATTCGACGCCCGTATCAAGATGATCGTGCAGAACCAGTATCAGGGTCAGCACCTCGAAGACGAACAGTACAACCAGCTCCGTTCCGAAGTCTTCCGCTCTTTCGTTCGCCAGATTCTCCTGAATGGCGAATTCGAAAAGGCCGAACTGCAGGCCTCGGTCGCCGAACTGGAATCTGAATTCACCCGCAATCCGGATGCAGTCCGCGGCCGTCTGGTGCAGGAAGCTCAGCGTCGCCTCTATGCTATCCAGCAGCAGGCTACCTCCCAGGAAGACTTGATGCAGCGCTCTCAGGCCTACATCGCAAGTCTGCCCAAGTTCCTCACCGATTCTACCTTCAACAAGGATGAATACGACGCCTGGCTCAAGACTCCCGAAGCCTTCAAGTGGGGTGTCATGCTTCAGTACGAAGAAGACCTGAAGACCAACACCATCCCCGTTCGCCAACTGCAGGCTCTGGTCGGTGCTTCCTTCCACGCTACTTCTCTCGAAGCTAACTGGACCGTCGGTCGCCGTATGACTGACTACGAACTGCAGGTGGCAGTCGCCTCTGCTTCTGACTTTGCCGTTGACGAAAACACTGTCGACAGCGTCATGGTTGCCGGTTACTTCAATGCACATAAGGACAGCTTCTTCGTGATGAAGGACATGGCTCAGTTCCAGTATGCTTACCTGCCGGTCGAAGCTACCGCCGGTGACGATGCACGCATCCGCGAATATGCAATGACTCTCTACTACCAGCTCACCGACTCCTCTTCTACCACCACCTTCGAAGACATGGCTCGCATTTCTTCCGAAGATCCGGGTACTGCAGAAAAGGGCGGCATCCTGAGCGACGATTACGTTGGTCGTGGTGTCTATGTCAAGGAATTCGAAGACAAGGCTTTCGCCCTGGATTCCGGCGCTATCTCTGAACCGGTGAAGACCCGCTTCGGCTACCATATTATTAAGTCTTACGGCAAGTCCAAGGACTCTACCGGTGCTGACCTGGTCAAGGTCGGTCACATCCTGCTGGTCGTGAACGCTTCTTCTGAAACTATCGACAGCCTCGAAAACGTTCTTGCTCAGGTTAAGGCTAGCGTTGATGCAGGCAAGTCCTTCGAAGAAGCTGCCAAGGATCAGAACCTGATGGTTCAGAAGTCCAACTGGATTTCTCGTGGCGACAACATCGACGGTGTCGGTTACCTGAAGGGTCTGGCTGCCTACGCATGGCCCAACGAAATCCTGCCCGAAGAATCCAGCAAGGTTTCTCCGGTCATGAAGAACAACAAGTGGGTTGCTGTCGCTATCAAGACTGCCGACCTCAAGGCTGGCGAACGTAGCCTCGACCTGTTCTTCAACGACATCAAGGCAACTCTCCTCCGCAACAAGGCTGCTTCCGCTGCTGAAGCTTACCTGAACTCTGTTGCCGACAAGGTCAAGGCCTTCAACGCCGACGATTCTACCACCAAGATCGAAAAGGTCCGCGTAGAAACCAAGAGCGCTTCTGTTGACGGTTACGTTCCGGGTTTCGGCTACGGCAACGTGAACTTCGCCAAGGCTGTCAAGAATGCCAAGGAAGGTGAATGGACCGCTGCAATGGCAACCGATATTGGTGCCGTGATGCTGAAGGTCACCTCCAAGAAGACTCCTGAAGAAGAAGCTCTGAAGTCCGCTGTTAAGTCCGACGTCCAGAACGCTTCTAGCTACGGTGCTGCAAGCCTGTTCAACGAATTCGTGAACAACCTGGAAGCTGCAACTCCGGTCAAGAACAACCTGGACCTGTACTACAGAGACTAATATCCGGTCTTTGATGACAAGTTCAAAAATGTTTACTACATTTAGCACCGCTTTTGCGAAGGCTTAAGTAGAAACATTTTTCGGTGCCATCGTCTAGTGGTCTAGGACACTGGCCTCTCACGCCGGCAACGAGGGTTCGAGTCCCTCTGGCACTATAAAACTAACCAATTACGCTCCAAGCCTTGTAAATAAAGGGCTTGGGGCTTTTTCTTTATGTGATAATTTTTTAAATCGTGACGAAATCGTGACGGAAGTTTGAAATTTATCATTTTCGTGACTTCACGAAAATGGTCTAGCGCTTGCGAATCGTGACGCAAACAAAAAACGCTCGAATTTCATCGAGCGTTTTCCATCACGTTATCCAGGCCGGTCGAACCGGTTTGTACCTGTTGATGTCAGCCACGCGGGCCTGCATTCAATATAGCATTAAACGAACTTGATTTCAAGTTTTTTGCCGATGGCCTTGGCGAATTTTTCAAGGGTGGCAAAGGTGACGCCGGTTGAAGGATCCTCGAGTTTATATTGCTGGGGCGCGATGCCCATCTTCTTACAGATGGAGGCTGCAGGCTTGCCCCTACGGGCTTCAAAGATGGTGTAGGCGAGTGCCAGCCTGCCGTTGACCTGGATGGCGTAGAAACCGTTCTTCTGGTCCTCTGTGAGCGTGGATTGGGGGAGCGGGTCCTTGTCTTCCAGTTTCACTTCGAGAATTAAGTCTAAGGCGTCTTTTGCCATAGTCAATGCTTCTTCAAGAGAGTCTCCGCATGTATTGCATCCCGGGATGTCTGGAAACTCTACGGTAAATCCGTCTTCTTCGTGATTTATTTTTGCAATGTATTCCATTTTTTTTTATCCTAGTTAAATGAGTGCCCAAGAAAGGGCGGGAGCCCTATTTGAGTCCCGCGTCTTTTAGAATCTTGTTTGCGGTTCCTATTTTCAAGTCTTTGTTTCCGTGATAAGGAACCGTTATCGGCTTGGATCCTTCCTTTTTGTAGATTCGGTGTGAACCGTTTGCTCTATCAAAGGTGAATCCCGCCTGTTCAAGTTTCTTGATTAGCTCTTTTGCATTCATTTAACCTCCGTTAATTGTTCTTTGATATTACAAATATACATAATTTTATTTATTTTGTCAAGCATTTTGTTTAAAACAAATCAAAAAAAATGCAGGATTTTGTCCTGCATTGTAGATTACTTGATGCTTACGATTCTTGAGTAGTGGATGAAAGTATAGTGTTCTTTCGTCTTCTCCTGTTTTCGCTAATTTTGGCGATATACTCAGCATATTTTTGAGGATTTTTTTTCAAGTTTTCATACCACTTGTTGAGGCTCCTTTTATAAGCGCCATGATTCTTCTTGTGGTAATCCTGCTTCTTGGCATTCAGTTCTTCTTTGTGGGCCTTGTAGTAGCGTTGCCATTTGGAAGCCGATTTTTTTGCCTTGATATCCTTTATTTTCGTTTGTGCTTTTGCGACATTATCCAGCCATTTTTCGTATCCTTGGGCAAAATCAATCTTCATCCTCCCTCCTTATCAACTGGTCTTTCGTTATTCCGCTTCCACGATAGAATGTTGCTATGTCGCCTAGCCGGACTACATCATGGTCGCAACTAGGTCTCGTTTCGTCTATAAGGCATTGTAATGGCTGTTTGCTTCTGTAATCGAACGAATTTAGAAGTTCTTTAAGTTGGTCTAAAAATTCAGTCTTATCCCAGCCTTCAATGTCGCAAACCGTCATGTCAAACAAAAGATCTTTCAGTATATGAACTTTTAAGTTGTACCTTGCCAATTGATTTATTTTGTAGCGTTCAAGTGGATTGGGCGTCCTATACGGTTCATCTTTTTCTTCTGTCTTTTCTTGACGTTGTTTCTTTTCGGTTTCTACAGGTTTGCAACTTTTGGCATAGGCTAAAAGTTCGTCATGAGAGAATCCGTAATTAACTAGCTGTTCTGTAGTGACGATTTTCGTTTCAAAGTCTTCTGCAAATCGGCTTTTACCGTTGCTAATGAGCCATTCGTCATACCATCTTAATTCAATTATTTTCCATTGCATTGTCTGTTGTCCTTTGTCTTGATGTTCAATTACTTGATACTTACGATTCTTGAGTAGTGAATGAAGACGCATCCTGAGGAGTCCTTGTAACGAATGCCTCCTCCGCCGTCGATCGTGTTGAAATCAACGTAATTTATTGGTGCTTCGAGAATCTTGGATGGAATCTTTACATTGACCGTCTTTGGTTCAAGGAATTGAACGACCATCCCTTTGTGAAAGCTTAAAGCATCAAATTCTTCTGCGGTCATTTTCTGTCCTCTGTTAATGGGTGCTTCTCCATGACTACTCGCTTGATTGCGTAGATCGTTTCTGTTCGGACAAGGTTGCTTAAGGTGGCTTCTTCGTCGGCTTCGCCATCGATGGTGTACCATTCGCCTTCGTAGTCCCAGAACATCAGTTCCACGGATCCATCCCAGTAGGCGACCCAGTACCAGCCCGAGGGCAGGTAAGGGTCCTCACGGTCCTTGACGGTAGCCCGCTTGATCCATTTAGAGCGGGATTTGTTTGCCATGGGCTTCCTCCTGTTTGAGACTGCCGATTAGCAGTCGCAATGATTTTTTGCAGCTTGGGCAAATCGGTAAAGCTTTTGGTGAAAAGACGGGAAATGAGTTTTCGCAAATAGCGCAATCCATAGCGTATTCTGCTGGCATGGCAGTCGCTGTTTTGGCTTCAATAGCTTCAGCGGGGTACATTCCGCAATTTTGGCATTTTACTGAATCGTTGTGTTCGACAGTTTTTCCGCAATGTCGGCATATTTTGACTATTTTCATGCTACTTTCTTTCCTTCAAGGATTCGTTGTAAAGTTTTTCGATCTGTTTGCGAACCTTGGATTCGAACTTTCTACATTGTTGGGTGTGAAAACCTGTTGCCAACCGGCCGCAGTAACACATTGTTGGTGTTTCGCTATCGCAAATGTCAACTGCTTGATTGCGGAGTTTTAATTGTGCTGCGAATGGAATGTCTTCAAACTTGATTTTCATGGTCGTACACTTCCTTCATGCTTAGCACCATTTAAATCCGGTTTTATTTTTTACGCAGTCATCAATCAACGATTTGAACTGCTGGAAAGTGGCTGCGTCAGGTCTTGCTGAATAGCCAAAGACAAAATCTTCAGATACATCTTTTATGTACTCCCAGATGGCCTTTGCTGTTTCGTATTTCATTTCTGCATCGCAATCGCTCGCCCATTCGAAATTTCCAAACCAGTCTAGAGTTTCAATTTCTTCCTTTGTGCTACCCTTGTTTGCCAAAAATTCAAGGTCGTTAATTTTCTTGTTGAAGGATTCCATCCATCCGGCGGGTCTCATGAAGGAAAGAATGTTTTCATTAAATTCTTCGACGCACTTTCTGAAGTTTTCGTGCGGGCGTTTGGATGCGACGAAATCCCTTAATCGCTTGAAACCGAAATATCCGCAATCCAGCGAGAAGTTTTTACTTTTTATCGTTATTCCCATTTTTTATTTCCTATAATTTTTATTATTCAATTTTAGGCAGGACAAGTGCGTTACCGTTGGATACCTGGGGAAGCTTTCCGTCCCACTTTTCGATGTACTTGAGCATCAGGTATTCCTTTCCGTTCTGCTGCTTGAGTGCCTGCATCTGCAGAGCGATCACTGCGGAGTCTGCCTTTGCTTTCGCCACCTTCTGCTCGTTCTGGTATTCAACCTTCAGCTTGATGTTCTTTTCCTTCAGGGCATCCTGCTCAGCGACTTGCTTGGCTTCTACAGCTTCCTTGAAGGCTTTTCCGAAAGCAAAGTCCGTGATGGCGAGGCCTTCTACGATGACGTGTGTATTTGCGGAGTCTAGTTTAGACTTCAACGTGGTTTCCATGCGCTGACGGATTTCCTCGCGTTTCTGCAGCATCTCCTCCGCGGTGTACTGTGGAGTTACGCCTGTGATCGTCTCCTTGATTTTTGGCTGCAGGGCAATCTCTACACCGTTCATGCCGTACTGCGTGTAAACCTGGTCAACCTTTGACGGGTCAATTCTGTAATTTACGGCAACTGTTACATTGACGGTCTGCAGGTCCTTTGACCCGGATTCAATTCGAGTTTCCTGCAGTTCGGTCTTGACGGAAATCTTCAAGACCTGCTTTGTGATAAAGTTGTAGATGGTAAGGCCGGGTTCAACGACCTCGTCCACCTTTCCGAATTCAAGGATGATTCCGCGTTCGGTCTGGTCGATCTGAGCACATCCAACGAATGCGAGTGCGATGATGATTGCGAAGATTGTCTTTTTCATTTTATGTCTCCTATGTTATTTTTGAGTTTCTTTGTCAATGATATTTTGTGCGGCTTCGTGAAGTTCTTGCGGGAGTCCGTTCAATTCGCGGAGCCATTCCTTGTATGTAATGCTGTATGATTCTACTTGTTTTATGCAGTCTTCAATCCTGAACAAGTAAATGCTTGTTTTTGCAGATGCTCTGGCAAAAGCGTCTTTGCTTGTTTTGGTTTTGAATTTGAGTATTCCGTTAGGGAATAGTAATCCATAGTAAGTGTAAGTGAAACCTCTCATTCCTGCACCTCTGAGGTTTCCAAAATTTTTGGACGGCCGTGGTCCTTGTTGAAGCTGATCATGTCCTTTTCCTTGTAGGTGTAGAACATTCTCAGGTCCATCTTGCCGTAATCGTCGGTGTGGAAAACGGCGACCTTGATCAGACCTTTGTCGGAGTAGTCCGTAAACTGCTCGATGAATTCCTGGATGTAATCCTTGACTTCGTTCATTTCGTAAACGGTAGCGTCGGTCTTGATTTCGGTCGAGACATTATTGATTAATTCATGATGAGTTGTTTTAATGTTATAAGCCATGTTATGACCTCGCGAACGCCTTGCTGGAAGCTTCATCGTCACTCATGATGCGGTTCTTGCGGAAGTAAGCGTCCATGTCGTTTGTGTCGATGAAGATCTTGCGACCGAACTTGCTGTGAGCGATTTCGCCGGTCCTGACGAGTTCGCTTAGTTTTCCCTTCTTGAGATTGTACTTTTTGGCGGTTGCTACCAGGTCAAGGAAACAAGGTTCGGTCTTGGTCCTGTCTGCGGTAATAGCCGCCATAATCCTCTTTTCAAAGGCGTCGAGGTCAGCCTTGGTTACGATGTCTTCAATCTGCATTGTTGTCCTCCAGGCTTACCAGGAATGAGATGTTGCAGGCGACGTGCCAGAGGTGGGGGAGGCCGGATTCTTCGTCACGGCTTTGGGGATCGTCGATGTACTGTGCCCAATGGCGGAAGGCTGCGTCGCGGTAGCGTTCGATTTCTACGGTCTTCCAGTTGTCCTTGGACTTGTATTTGCGATTGCCGTATTCACGGACGCAGGCGATTGCTTCAAGGATTTTCGTCGGGACAAGGGAAAGCTGGGGCTTGCCGCAGTCGGCCTTTGCGGACTGATCTGGAATCTTTACCGACGATTCCTTGCCGGGGTGAGTCCGAAAGTTGGGAATGAACTCGGTCTGAGTCTTTTCCATTTCGGAAACAGCTGCCGAGGATTCCTCGGTGGTTTCAGTCTTTTTCTTGCGGCCGCGCTTTTTTTCTTGCGCGGGCTTTTCGGCGGACTTTGCGTTCATCACTTTGACTTGCTTTTCCGGGCGAGCTTCTTCTTTTTCTGCGATTTTCTTTTTCAGGTTCATTTTGATTCCTTTACACACTGGGTGCATTTGAACACGTTCAGGCCTACTTCGAACATGTCTTTGATTTTGAACTTGTGGCCACAACGGTAGCAGGTTGCCAGAAGGTTGGGGCTGTCGCCAAGGAATACCTTTGCTTCACGTTCCCTGGCGAGCTTGAAGTAATTCATTTTCTACTCCTGCTCTTCTTCGTATTCCTTGGTTGCTTCTTCTACGATTTTTTCGTGGTCAATGCCAAAATATTCGCGGTGTTCTTCTGCAATTCCGTTGTAACCGCGAAGTCCGTAGATTACTTCCAGACAAAGCTGCTGAACCCAGCTAAGGGGGCCTTCGTCCTTGCAGCGGTAATCTTCCTGGCATTCGTTAATGTGGTTCAGGGGGCTATCTTCGACTTCTTCTTCGTTTCCGTCAGCGTCTACTTCCTGGTAGTTAAAATGTGTGTCCTGAAGGCCCGCGAGAATCAAGGCTGCAGTTTCGTCGCTGATGCCTCTCAAAAGTTCTTCAACCTTGCCGCGGATCAGTTCGGTTTCCTTGTCTTTTACGATGTTCATGATGTCACGGTTGCGTTCGTATTCAGACGGCTTTTTGACCGTTTCTTCTTCGTCATCTTCATCGTTTTTAACTTCGGTCTTGTGCCACTTGGCAAAAACGTTTCCGGTTGTATCAATCAGGAAATACGGATGTTTGTCAGCTTCCTTAAGTTTCTTGATGATTTCATCTTCTTCTTCAGTATGTTCGCCATCAGTGGGGATCCATTCTGAACGATACCATTGGAAAGAGTGCATTAAAGATGCGTCGCCTTCTACCGAAATCATTCCCAGGTCTTCGCATTCCTTTTTCTTGAGCTCGATCAGGTTCGCGATGTTCTGCTGGTAGCACTTTCCGTCGCGACAAAAGCTATCGGTTACGTCGCCAAAAATGTCCTGCTGAGTGATAGTCTGCTTTTCGCACTTCTTACAAATCTTTGCGACGTCAAAGGGAGCCTTGGCGAGATTCTTCTTTTCAGCCAAAATCATGTCGCGAAGTTCGTCCGGTGTTTCGTATTTGGCTTCTTCGGCAAAACGCTTGGCATCTTCGTCGCTGTCCGCCATCGTAAGGATTTCGGCATGAGCCAACGTGATTTCGCCTTCGTCCAGCATCTTCAGGATTTCGTCTCCAAGCTGCACCATCTTCAGGCGACCAATAACCCAGCGGGGCGTGCGCCCAAACTGAGCGGCAATATTGTAGATGTCGGTCCCGTTGTCGATCATTTTCTGAATTGCCTTGCATTCGTCGCTGGGGCTCATATTCTTGCGGCTCACGTTCTCGGCGGTGGCAATTTCAAAGAGCTTGTCTTCGGGACCGTCAATCACGTTGCAGGCTACCTTGTCGATGCCGAGGTTCTGCAGGGCCTTAAGGCGGCGGGAACCGGCTACCACTTCGAAACGGATACCGTTCCAGCGGACGGTCAGCGGAGAGATAAGGCCGTGGGCCTTGATGCTTGCTTCCAGATCGGAAACGTCACCGATTTCGGATCTGGGGTTGTTCTGGTTGGGGATGATTTTCGCGACTGCGATAGTTCTCATGTCAAGCTGCGTTTTCATTGATTTTGTTCCTTTTGCTTGGTGCGATATAACCTTTTAGTTTTGCGTATCGGAGTTGAAGGGCGCTTATGGTTCTTTCCGGCATGATCTCGTGAATCTGCGGATATGTCATTTTCTTGTTGTCCCTAAGGTCCAGGAGTTTCTTGTCCTTGAAAACGGACCAGTAGCCTCGTTTACGGTTGCACTCGATCCCACGGCGTCTTAGGATTTCGTAGAATTTTTGGTAGCAGGCAAGATTCAGTTCGCCGTTGTACTCCCTGAACAGTTCGTAGGCACTCTTGTCCGGATTGTCCAGGAATATTTCGACTACTCTGTCCAGGGTGGATTCCGGAATGATGTCGGGAGTCTTCTTTGTGAAACCGAGCAGGCTCCTGAGCGTATCGACTACGTGCTTTGTCATTCCGATGCTTTCGCCGATTTTCAAGGCTTCTTCACGGTCGCAGTCGAGCCTTGGAAGCAAATCCTGCAGTTCCTTGACCGTGAAAGTCTTGCGGCCGTACTTCGTGCGTTCCTTTCGCATCTTATGCCTTGAAGAAACTATATTCCAGCTTCATGTCGTTGGCCGGGTTGAAACTGTTGCGTTCGGTACCCTGTTCGATGGGTACGATTGTCAGGACCATTTCCGGATAGGCGGCAATGCAGACCTTATTGCTTTCGCTGCAGACCATGCGCTCCTGTGGACTTGCGTAGAAGGCGTTGAATTCGTTGGTCTTCTTCACATTGTCAAGAATTACAAGAAGCTTCGGGTCAAACATCTTTCCGCTGTCGATGGCCTTTTCACAGACGGCCATTTCGGGCAGGATTTTTTTCCAGTCGATGTATTCAAAGCGATTCCATTCACCATCTTCGGAAATAGGCCTTCCGTTGCGGCTGATGAATTCGTCGTAGTTCTTGCTTGTTACAAGGGCGTATCCGTTGGAATACTGAATGGGCATAAGACCGGCGTGGCCTGCGGCCAGCTCGATGCACTCGGCATAGTCATTTTGGGATTCTTCGCACAGGTGACTGATGTTCAGGGCACAGCCGATACGAGTGGAAAATGCCACTGCAGTATGGCTGTTGTTTTCAATCCAGATGCAGCAAAGGTTGTGGTGACCGTCCTTGATGTTGCTGCTCATGACCTTGCTCATTGCGGCGAATTCGCTTGCAACATTGTGGATAATGTCTTTCATGTGTTTTGCTTTGGAGCTGTTCATTAGAGGTTCCTTTCGGTTTTTAAAATGATGCCCTCCGGACGCGGTACAACACAACCAATAGGAGGACTCAATGACTAGATCAAATGCGTCCATCGGGCTAAAGTGAAACCCTGGCGGGGTGTGTAATTCAATGCTGGGGCCTGAGTTGCAGGGCGCCGACATCTAGTGTGTTTTTGTTTTGTTGTTGTGTTGTGCCCGCCAGGGCTATATTCTACTGGATGCTCTTTGCGGGAGCGAGCTGCAGACCAAGGAAGTAGCGGAGTCCCCGCATCTGTGCCTTGGCGTCTTCCAGGGCGTTGTGCTTCTCGATGTTGCCTTCGTTGGCCTTTACTTCGGGGAACAGTTCCTTGATGGTGCGGTAGTCGCGCTGCTGCCAGAACTTCCACAGGGGAGAGACGCCGGTTCTTGCGAACAGTTCGCCAAGGATCGGGAAGTCGAAATCAATGCCGCAGCTCCACACGGTGAACTTGCAGCTGCTGCGACCGGGGTTGAAGTTCTTGTAGAAGAACTGCTTGAATTCGCTCAGGACTTCTGCAGGGCCCTTCTCGCCGCCGAAGGCTTCCAGCATTACGGATTCGTCCTGCTTGCGCCACCATTCCATGGTGGAGGGTTCGTCAAAGAACATTTCCTGGGAAAGCTGTTCCGGATTGATTCGTTCATAGAAACTGACCTGCTGACCTTCTTCGTTTAAGCCAAAGGCTCCGATGGAAAGCACCTTGCAGCCAGGCTTGGTGCCGGTGGTTTCGATATCAATCATGAGGATGTTTCGCATTTTTATTTTCCTTTTCTTCGATGGTTTTTAAAAGTTCTGAGTTCGCTTCGATTACCTTTTTTCCGGGGAACTTGAATCCCATTCTGGAGCAAATCCGTCTGCAGGCAGTCAGGGTACGACCGGCAGGAATAATTCCCGCCTTTAGGGCCAGTATCTCGGATGTGGTCCAGAACTTGTAATCGCGCATTATACGCTCACGGTCTGTACATATTCGTTGTGACGGATCATTGTGAGCTTGATGGAGTTCACGATATTTTCAGGTGCAGACTCGTGGCAATTCGTGAAGTCCTTGACGATTTCGGCCACGTCTCGGCTCGGCTTTCCGCAAAGTACGATGGTCTTGATTTTGCCTTCGACAACCTGCACGTTTATCGTGTACGGTGTGCCGTTGTAGGACTTTCCGTGCAATCCAATAACATTGTCTTTCATGATCATCCCCCTAGAACGGCAAGTCGTCTTCGTCTTTCGGAATCTGTGCGCTTGCCTGCTGTTCCTCGAACATCTTCTGTGTCGTCTGGCTGAAAGACTTGTTTCCGGAATTTCCGTTTGCAGACTTTTCTGTGCTGTTGTCGGAGCTCTTCGCTGGCTTTGCCATCTTCCGCATCTCGCTTACCTGGATGTAGACATCGTTGTGATGCTCGCCGTTCTGGCTGTTGATCCAGTTGTTGTTGCGGATTTTTCCTTCCAGCTGGACTCTCTCTCCCTTAGCGAATTTCATGCGGTCCAGGGTGGTTGCGATGTTGCCCCATGCAACACACTTCAGCCAAGTGCTTCTGCTTTTCCATTCTTCGCCTTCCTTGTAGGCTTCGCTTGTGCAGACGTCGAACGTCAGGCGCGGCTGGCCCTGGTTACTCATCTTGAGCTCTGGGGCGTCGCCCAGGTTACCGATGATCTCTACATAGTTCTTGTGGATTTGCATTCTCTTCTTCCTTCCATCCTTGCGGAAAACGTAACGGTTGGCTTGACGGGTGATCTTTGGGCAATAGCCTTGGCGAAAGTGACGGCTCGGCCCCGGTGTGGATGCCATCGTAGTTGTGTGCAAGTAACCAGGTGGCCTTCTTGATGAAGGTTTCTCTACCGCCGTTCCTGCACAAATCCGGTTCCTTGCGCATGATGTACCAGGAGTATTCCTTGGTCCATTCCATCTTGATGCATAGCATGTGCAGGGCGTTCATGTAGTTGGTTCTCTTGATTGCCGGGTGAACCATTGTATACCTTATCCGTCCAAAATTCCTGCCAGGCAATACAAGACGGGGAAGATTGCAAAAACGCCGGTCATCAGAAGTGCGGTGGCGAAATTTTCGGCACACTTCTTTGCTGCTTCCAGGTGTCTTTCCTTCTGCCAATACTCGGCGCTCTTGTATTCGTTGAAGTTCATGTTAATTCCTTTTGTAAACTTTTGTTAATGCGGGGGGGGGTAACGATCCCCCAAGAGTGTCGAAGCGGCTAGATAGCTGTTGCCAGTAGTGTCACCGTCTACGCATTCTCTGAGTAGTACTCTTCTCCATGCCCCGCTGTGCCTAATGGATGATTAGGGCTTCTTGGTCGATATTCGTCAGTACAAGGAATAACGCTCTCTCCCTTTTGCGGCGGAAGCAGTTCCGGCTGTTCCTTCTTTTACGAAGGATGAAATCTTCGTTTTCCTTGTTCTTTTCGCGGTAGCGTTCTCCTCGTATCCGGTCGCTCTTTCGGCCTGCATCGGTCTTTCTCCACTTGCGATGCTTGTTCTTCGCGGCGAATGTTTTCTCGTACCTTTGCGAAGCTTTCCTTGCGTTCTCCTTCCGCATTGTCGACTCGATGCACTTCGGCTCGAACGGATGCGTCTCGATTTTCTTTTTCACTCTTGCGTAGAAGTCTTCTGAGTTCATTCTGGCATTCCTTGAATTTCCTTTCGCATTCCATGGCGACCTTCGCCCATATTCCGGTTGACTCGGTTGGCTCCGTAGCCTTGAGCAGTGCTTTTTTCTGTAGGTAAAGCCAAGCCTGTCAGGTCTCGTATGTCCTGTACTTCAGCTTGTCTTCGTCCGTAGCCATATCGTCAGTCATTGTCTTCTCCTCGTTCTTCCCTTAACTGGAGAGCCACCTCCATCTTGATCATCCTGTTGGTCAAATTCTGGTTAATCTGTTCCAGCTCTCCGTTCTTCTGCTGTTCCTTGATGTACAGCTCCGAAATCTTGCGGTAATCTTCCTGCTGTTCCTTTCCGTCGATCACAAGTGCATTGAAAGCTTCCTTCCAGTTCTTCAGTTCCTCGCGCAGACGGTGGTTCTCCTCCATCGCGGCTTCGTATCGTTCCTTGTCAGTCATCTTCGTCCTTGAGCTTGGCGGCTTCCTCCTGGTACTTCTCCAGTACGACGTTCTCGATGTGTTCCCGTAACTGCCTGGAGATTGGCTGACAGATGCATCTGAATTCGTCTCCCTTGTAGAACGGATCGTTAGGGTATCCCACGAACAGGCCGTTTTCTCCATCCATCACGCGGAGTCCGCGGACGGTGAACTGGTCATTGAACACGATGGTCACAAGGCCCTTGATGTGGTTAAGCCCTTGGCTTTGGCTGAACGGATAGACCTTGACGTCGGTGACTGTCAAGCATTCATATTCGGTTTTTGTTGCGTTGTTGCTCATATATGCAAATCCTTTTAAAGTTTCCTTCTCTTCATTTTTGCCCTGCAGTAGTTCTTGCAGTGGCCTTTCCAGTTCTCTATTACGATGCCGTCCTTGTCGCAGCCGGGGCGGTCCACGAAGTTGATCTCGAACCATTCGCGGGCGTCGTCTGCGTCGAGCTTTGCCGTGCGGGCGAAGTCATAGACGGCTTCTTTCGTTGGCGGTGGCAATTGCTTGCGGCCAGTGGCAACCTGACCGCAAGCGGGCTTTGCCGAGCCTCTCACGGAATTTTGTTGCCCAGCGGAAGTGGCGGATTCCAGAAGCGACCCGTCGGAGTTAAGGAGAGATCCTCCTTCGGGCATTGCGAGTTCATCCCCTTCGTTGCCTGTGGGGGCTTCCGCCGGGCTATTTTCGGTGGTGGCAGATGTACCAGATTCCAGATGCGCACGGTTGCCCGTGTTAGCGAAGTTCAGCGAGCCCTCGCGGGTGTCGCCATCTGCCACCAAATTGTCGCTGGACGGTGGTACTTTACAATCGTCAGCGGCGTTACCGTTCGCTGCGTCCAGCTGTGTGCCGTTCGTGCTTATGTCGGATGCGGTCACTTGGTCGTTATTCTTTGCTGCAGCCTTGGCGCGTTCGTTGGCGACTCTCTTATTGCCGCCTTTCTGACCGGCCTTCTGTTTCTTAGTCTGGAATTCTTTACCTTCCTTGAGAAGCATGGCTGCTCGTTCGTTCGTTTCGTAATCTTGTTCAAGCAGTGCGTTTGCTTGTGCAATCACTTCTCTACCGGCAGCTTCGAAATCGCCTGTTTTCTGAAACTTATTCCAGAAGCGCCAGTTTTCGAGAATGTCGATTCGTACAAACGCAATGCCGGTTTTACTTTTCATTCCTTGCCTTTGTATGTTTCGATTACGGCTTTGGAAACTATTGCGCCGAGGGACATTTTGACTCCGGCTTCCTTTAGGCGATCCTGTTCAGCCTTGGCGACATCTATAGCCACGAGGCTGACAGCTACTGCCTGGTTGTTCGGGTCTTTTGTTGCCATTTATCGTTCCTTGTTTTATTAATGAGAATGATTATTTGTTAATCACAGTAACGAATATAATTAATCTGATTAATAAAAACAAGGGGTTTTATAAAAAAAATTGTAATAAGATTAATAAAAATTATTTTTGCGGTTATTATGGAACCAAAATTTGATTTTAATTCGTTTTTGCATAGAAAGAAGCTGAAGCATCGAGAAGCGGCTCCTTTTGTGGGTGTTTCTCAGAGTTTGGTGGCTGCATGGGCATCGAATAGGGCTGTGCCTAGTTATGAGTCGATGGGAAGACTTATTGAGGCCGGCATGACCGTCACGGAACTTTTCGGAGAAGAATTATCGAATAGATTGAAAGAAAATGACCGTTGTCCGTCCGTTGAACCGCCTACAAGAAGTGATTTGAAGGCGGTCGTTAGGGAGATTATGGACGAAATAAGGTCCGAATCAGGTTCTCCAAATTCTTAGAATCCGCTCAATAATCAAGTCAATGGCCTTGCCAGGAGGGATTTTCCCTTTCTTGGCGTATTTGGCTACTGCGTAGATATACGTTAGGTCTTTCTTCATATAAACTCCTATAAATTATGGTGAATTTTTCAAGCATTGCTTAAGCACTGCTTAAGCAGAAGTAGATTTTTGCTTTAAGCAAATTTCAAGCGCAGCTTAAGCACTGATTAAGCCACCTCACCTCATTACACTTCATCTCATATCATTTCACTCCATCGCAGTATTAACCATAACTCACTCATTAACCTTTAATCCTTATGTGTACATAACCCTCATACTCACTCATAGGCAAATAGACCCAATTACGGCTTCGCTACGGCTCTGTTTCTATCGCAAGTAACAATACAAGTCCACCACCGCAAAACCACGCCAACGCCAAGCGCACACCATCCCTGCTAACTCAGCAGGCTCCGCACGCACACCAAGTCCTTATGGCAGATGATAACAGTCTGGAGCGCCGCTTCCGTTCCGCTTCTGAACCGTCCCGCTAAGGTGGGGGAGATGGTTTTTTCTATCTTGCCTTGCATTCATAATTCTTTAATTCTATTTTCATGACATGGACAAAACAAATGAACAATTCAATTCTGGCGCTGTCGATACCGGGAGCGAACAAAATTCCACCGTTTCCGCCGCCACCACCGAAGTCTCTCGAAATGAAATGGAACGGCATAACCTTGAATTTCAGTGCCGCTATAACATCTTTCTAACGGATGACTATGCAGACCACTACGGCAGACTTGAGCTGGCATGCTCGTTTGTTGGCATTGTTTTTGGCTTTACTGCGATGACTTCTATTGCCGAATCGGTTGGCCAGTTGACATACGGCTTAATGGGATTTGCTTCTTCCATTCTGGCGTTGCTTTCCGTGGTTTATGGTTTTGGTCGTCGTTCCTCCAATGAACTTAGAATGAAAGCCGCTTTTGAGTCTGCTCTTAACGACTTGACTAAAGAAGGTGCCTGCGACCATCTTGAATCTATTCGGGCTTCTATTGCCGCTATTAGCGACGATCCGAAGCGTAACGAAATTTCCAGAGCTATTGCCTACAATGAAGCTGTTGATGAGATGGGGCTGGATCAGTCCTATAAGCTTGATGTCGGTTGGATTTCCTATCATACGAGATTCTGGCTTCCTTGGCGTAAACCAAACAAAGGTTAAGTAACCGGGTCCGCGTTCGCGGGCTCGTTTTTGTTTGGTGGATGTTGGGTTGGCCTACTTTCGCTTCTTTTTCTGATCTTTTTCTTTGGCCATTTCTTCGGCTTCGATTTCTAGGAACTCCTGATAGGCTTCCTCATAATCCTTCGGGTCGGAGTAGATGTCGTGCAGAACCTTTTGCCATAAGGCTCTTCCAAGTCTCCAGAATCGTCGCTTGACTCCGGCAGAGCTGATTATCCATTCGTTGCCTACTAGGTCGGCTTCCAATTCTCCACGCTCGCGCATTCTTCGAATGGTCCTGTCGGATCTTTCACAGTAGAAGGCGACCGTCTTCGGGGGTACGGTTAGGTGTCTCATGCGGTTTATCCTAAATTCTTGTAATAAAATTATAATTGTTTTGCATTTTGTATAGATTGCTTGACGGACAAATTAAGCCTATCTGGACAATTTGGACAAACACGGACGGGTTTTGTGGACAGTTCGGACTGATTGGAGCCGTTGGACGCTTGCCATTGTATTTGCCGTTTTTCCTTCATAGATTTTGCTTGTCGGGCAATTCCGCCCGGCGAATAGTAAAGGGTAATTGGGTAATCCGATGGCTACTTACACTAACGAAGGTTCTTCCAGCACCGCTAAAGCTGGTCTTGGTCTTGGCATTGCAGGTACTGCACTTGCACTCATGCAGAACGGTGGTCTTGGTCCGCTCTTTGGCGGCGGCAATCAACAGACTACCTTGGCTCTCGCCCAGAAGGATTCGGAGATTGCACTTCTTAAGGCAGGTCAGGAAACTGACAAGAAGCTGGTGGAAGTCTACAATGCTCTGTTCCGCAACGACAAGGAAATGAATGCTAAGATTGCTGGCATTGACGGTCGTGTTCTGGCTCTGGAAACTGCTGCTCCTCTGAAGGAACAGATTGTGGATCAGAAGATTGCTCGCGTCGCCGATACGATGACTTGCTGCTGCAACGCCGCAAACGCCGCTATCGACAATCTTAAGGCAACTCTTGCGGGCATTACCAAGACTGTTGTCCCGAATTCCAGCGTTTGTCCTGGTTGGGGCCCTGTGACTATCGCCCCTGAAACTCCGGCGGCATAACAAGGGGCTGAGCTATGATCACTTTACAGCAGGCACTTGACGGATTGACGCTGTTTGCCACTCAGGATGTGATTGCCACTATGCCCAATTCCATGAGCAAGTTCATTGCTCTTATGGCTGTTGGTGCGATGCGGAACAATCCTGCATCATTCATTAAGCCTTACGAATCTGTCCTTAAGTCTTTTGGGGTGCTGTCTGAAGACGGCTCCATGGTTCATGAGGATAATGTTCGTGCCGCCTTGAACGAGGCCTTCAGCAATATGCCTAAGGTTTCCTGGATGGGATTCACCTTTTCCGCCGATGATGCTGCCAAGCTGATGGCTCGCATGGGAGGCTAATATGGGCGAACTGTTCGCTAAATTGGAAAAACGCTGTATGACTCATCTCGAAGTCATCTGCAACGAGTCTGACGATGCCAATGGCTTTGCCAGTTCTCAGCAGATTGACGACATGAAGGACTTGCTCCAGAGTGTTCGCGATATGCACGAGATTCAGTGCATGCAGAAAAAATCCGTTGTCTAGACCTTAGTGGTTAGGCGACACCAAGCCAGAGGGGAGCGATTCTCTCTGGCTTTTTGCGTGTTGCGTTTCTCCACGGCCTTTGGCGTTTAGGGTTAAAAGTCTTGTGTAGTGGCTTCCTGGTGGCCTATTGCTTGCCTTTGCTTGCTGTTTGTGACATTTTGTGTCTTGGCGGGTGGTTCTTTAACCTCAATTATTTAACCGTCAAAACACGCTAGAAACCGCTTAAAATAAGGATTTACGGCAATGTTTTAACTTTGAATTTTACTATTGAGTTTTGAATTTTAACTTTAACTTTTAACTTGTGAAAATGTTAAAAGTGTGGCGGGGGAGGGGTGCCACGTGGCGTGACCTGGACCGATGGTTTGCCGTTGTTCTGGATGATGGGCACCCCCGCGGGGTAGGCCCCCGGGTGTCAAAAGGGTTGCTACTGTTTGCAACTCCGATGGGGTGAGTCCGACGCCCCGCGTCCGCCGTTTGTGTGGATTTTTGGTTTGGGTTAAGGGGTGGGGATGGTTGGTGGATGTGGCGGTCTAAAAATAACATGGTTCAATTTTAACCAAAGATTTTTTTTAATGGGTAAAATGTGGGTATGTTCTACAAACATTCCCAGCATAGTTACCCGGATTCCGACCTGATTAACGCATCGGCGTTCAGCAGGATCGTCAAAATTTCAAATGCCGCTGTCACCAAAGCAAAGCAGAGCGGGCGCCTTGATACCTTCGAGAACTCCGAAGGCAAGGAATGTTTCCACCGTATCAGGAGCCCGCAGCAGTATTGGGCGACCCGTGACCGCCGCCATGTGACTACCCCGACGCAGGGGCAGAAGCAGGCTGGCTTCGACAACATGACGGCCCAGGCCGTGGCCCACAATCCAAATTACGATGTTCCTACTCCGGGCTTCGGCGTTCCGATTCCTGGCGTAACCGATGTGGATGATCCGCTGGACTTTGGTTCGGCTGCTGCCGAACGCGCGGACCTTGCTACATCCAAGGCGCAAAAGGAATACCAGAACGCCCGCCTTGCAAAGCTCAAGGCTGACGAAATGGAAGGCCGCCTGGTTCCCAAGCAGCAGGCCGCAATCATTGCCTACCAGATTGGCGCGAACATTCAGGACAAGGTCATGACCATTTACTCTTACCTTGCTCCGGAAATCGTCGGCTACTTCAAGGACCTAATGACAAGGGCCGAAATTCCCAATGAAAAGATCATCGAAATTACAGGCGACGCCGACCATTATGTGGGTGAAAAGATCCGCAAGGCTTGCTTGAATGCCCTGAAGGATTTGACCGAAAAGACGGAGGAAAATTTCCTAGATGGTTGATGCAAGCGTCAGCATGTCGCCTACACTCCAGGCGAATATCAACCATGTGGCCGAGAACATCTTGGCCGGTCTTCGACCGCCCCCTGACATGACCATCAGCCAGTGGGCTGAAAAGAACCGTATTCTCGCGGGAACTGCATCAAGCGAACCTGGTAGATGGCGAAACGAAAGAACGCCTTACCTGGTGGAAATTATGGACGAACTCTCGCCGCAAAGCCCAGCCACGGACGTGGTCTTTATGAAGGGCTCCCAGATCGGTGGAACCGAAGTCCTTATCAATACGGCGCTCTATTACATTAAGCATTGTCCGTCGCCAATCGGTCAATTCCAGACCACGGAACAGACTGCCAAGAGATTCTTGAAGCAGCGTATCAACCCGGCTATTGCGGCCATGGGCATGAGCGACCTGTTCTATGGCGACGAAATGTACATCAAGGAATTTCCTGGCGGTGTGCTGACAACAGGCTGGAGTAACAGCCCGTCAAACTTCCGTTCGGCACCTTTCCGGATTTTCCTTGGAGACGAAGTTTCTGAATGGCCAAAGGACTGTGGCGGGCAGGGCGACCCTTGCGAGCTCGGGCGCCGAAGAACCACCAACTTTCCGCGGCGCAAACTTTTCTGGAATTCCACGCCTGGAACCGAAGGCGACTGCCGCATTACCGAAATGTTCTACCAGGGCGACCAGAGGCATTACCAGGTGCCGTGCCCCCATTGTGGCGAACTCCATAAATGGGAATGGGCGAACATCGTTTGGGACTGCGATTCCGAAGGACGGAACCTGCCGCAGACCGTGCGCACGAAGTGTCCTCATTGTGGCGAGGAATACGGTGAACACCACAAAACGGAACTGATGAATTTGGGCCAGTGGGTCAAGGAAAATCCGGATGGAGAATTCCCTAGCTTCCACATTAACGCCCTGTATTCTCCGCTTGGCTGGTACTCCTGGGAAAAGGCTGTTATCGACTTCTTGAACGCCAAGGGCGATGTCAACAAAATGAAGTCCTTCGTCAACAATGTGCTTGGCGAAGCGTGGAGCCTTGAAGACGGCAAGGTTATAGATCCGAACGGCCTAATGACCCGCTGCGAAGATTACGAAGCCGAAGTTCCCGAAGGTGCCGTTGTCCTTACCGCGGGCGTTGACGTTCAGGATGACCGCTTGGAAGTGGAAGTTGTCGGCTGGGGCAAGGGCCTTGAAAACTGGGGCATTACAAACAAGGTTCTTGTGGGGAACCCGGCGGAGCCTGCTGTTTGGGAGGCTCTGGATTCTGTGCTGATGGCTCCCTATGGGAACGTGTTTGACGAAAATCTTTATGTTGCGGCAACCCTTATAGACTCAGGTGGCCACCATACCGCCGATGTTTACAACTACACCGCGAAAAGGGAACGGCGAAACGTTTATGCCTGCGTCGGTAAGAGTGGCCTTGCAAGGCCCCTTGTGACACGTCCACAGCGAACAAAAAAGAGTGCGCTGCATAACGCCACCCTTGTGACCGTTGGCGTGGATATTGCCAAGGACCAGTTCTACGATTGGCTCTCCATTGAACAGGCTGGCCCAGGATTCTGCCATTTCCCAAACAAGCCCGAGGAATACAACAAGGAATTCTTTGCCCAGCTGACCGCCGAAAAACGCTACAAGAAATGGGTGAGGGGTAGCCAGGTTTGGGGCTACAAGAAAATACGCCCGCGAAACGAAGCCCTGGATAAGCGCAACTATGCCAGAGGCGCTCTGCAATTGACGGGCATTGACGTTGACAAGTTTGCTGCTGCTGGCAAGAAATTCCTCCGGAACGTGAGCGCAGGACCCGTCCGCAGGAAAAAACAAATACGAGAAATTTCGGGAGGAATGAAGCTATGAGTAAGCGTCGAGGTTATGCTGAATTGGAAAATCGAATGCAGGAAGTTTTGGTGTGCTACAAAGAGTTTCGTCGCGATTTTGATGGAACTTCATACCGATACGAAAATCATGTTGTATATTTGGAATCGTTGTGTCGTCTCAATAAATTGATATCTGATGAAGCGATGAAAGTTTTAAAAAAACTTGGAGGAATTAGGAGATGAGTTCTGTTACGGTATCTTTGGATAAGTTGGGCAAGGCTCTTGAAAACCAAATCAAGAAGGACATGAAGCAGGTTAGGTTTGCGGCCTTTAAGGCGGTGAACGAAGTTGCCTTCAAGAAAGTAAAGCCTGGCCTTGCCACTGAATTCAAGAAGTCATTTACGGTGCGCAATACGAAATTGCCGCAACGCGTCCAGATCAAGAAGGGCACCCGCGAAAATCCCGTTGCAGAAGTTTCTTTCCCGCATGATTGGATGTACATCAACACGAAGGGTGGCGACAAGAAACCTGAAAAATCTAGGGTGCTTATGGTTCCCATCAAAGACGGTGGCCTTAAGGACTTTCGACTTTCCAGCGGTAGGATCAAGCGTGGAATGACCGCCGGCGCATTGCTTAAATACGCCGATGCCCACCCCAAAAAGACCAAGGCCCATGTAGCTACGCCCCACGCCTTCAAGAACATCAAAAACAAGAAGGGGCAGGATATTATTGCCATTCGCGACAAGTCCAACCGCAAGCAAATGAAGTGGCTCTACGTTGGCGTTCCTGTTGCCAAGGTGATGAAACGCTGGGACTTTGAAGAAATCGTCCGGAAAATCGCATCGAAGGAACTTCCCCTGGAATTCGATAAGCAGCTGAAGCACGCTATAGCCACTGCCAAATAGTCTGTCAATACCCAAAATGACCATCTTCAAAAAAGATGGTCCAAAAATCGTATTTACCGATGTGGATGGGCTATCTTGTGAACGTATGGCAAAACGTTATCCTGTTGCTCTTTGTGAAAAAATGGTCGCTGCTGCTGAAGCGGCGCTTGTACGGGCTATGGATGCACAAAGTTATTCTATAGGCGGTCGCTCTAAAACGAATGCGTCTGTTGAATCTTGCCAAAAAGAACTTGATTTGTGGCTTGACCGCTTAGCTACTGCTCGTGGCGGCAGCAACTGTAAAATGAAAATTATTACGGGTGTTCCCGTTTAGGTTTTTCGATGGCTAGTACGATTGGTCCAAAAGGTACTGCGTGGAAGGCGGCGTCCGTTGTAACGGAGGCCTTGCGAAATTTTGTTGCGCTTCCGAGTTCTGCTGACCGTGATTTGGCCTTGGACCTGGAAACACTTCGTTTGCGTAGCCGCCAGCTTTTCCAGAACAACACTTTCAGTCGCGCGATGATTGAAAGTTTTACCACCAATGTTGTTGGTACTGGCTGTAAGTGCCGTCCTACTCTTCGTTTGATGGATGTGGTTGGGCTAAATGCGGAACAGGCCGAAAAATGGTGCCGAAAGACGCAACGTCTTTTTGAACTTTGGGCTGAATCAAAAAACTGTGATGCAGAGCGCAAGAATAACTTTGCTCAACTTCAGCATCTTGCTTTCAAGTCAGCAAAGATTGGTGGTGACAGCTTCGGTCTTGCTTGCTATGACAAGAAAAATTCCGCATTTGGTCTTTGCATTAAAATCCTTGAAGCGGATCGTTGCCAAAATCCATTGGGTTCTTTTGATTCCGATGCTCTTGTTCATGGAGTAGAAGTTGATAAGAGTGGCATGCCGACTGCATTTCATTTTTCTTCTAAACCTACATGGAGTATTGACTCTTATACTGATACAGTTGATTGTGTTCGTATTCCTGCTTACGATGCACTCGGTTATCCGAATGTGATTCACGTTATGTCTGTTGACCGTACAGACCAACGTCGCGGCGTTCCTTTGCTGGCTCCTTTAATTATGCAGCTAAAGCAGTTGGAACGTTATCAGGACGCTGAACTTATGGCTGCTGTGGTCAGTGCTTGCGTTACTGCTGTCGTTACCAGCAATAATGACGAAGAAGCGGACGATATGGGCGCTGACGAGGGAAACTCGGAAACAGATTCTTACGGAAATCCTGTGAATGGAACGGCGCCTTCGCTTGAACTGTCGATGAAACCTGGTGGAATTTGGTCTTTGCCGAACAAGTACAGTGCAAGTCTGCTGAATACGACTCGGCCGAATGTAAACTATCAGCCGTTTGTTGAGTCCATTTTTAGTGAAGCTGGTGCTGCGGCGGGTTCGAGCTATGAGGTGATTTTAAAGAATTTCCATACGTCAAATTATAACGCAGTTCGTGCAGCGGTCCTTGAGAGCCGAAAGACATTCAACCGCATGCGAAATGACTTTATTTCGGATTTTTGTCAGCCCATTTATGAAAAATGGCTTGCACAAGCAATCCTAACGGGTCTTATTGACGCTCCTGGTTTCTTTGATGATCCGATGAAACGCGCCGCATGGTGTGGATGTCGTTGGATTTCTGATGCTGCTTTCCTTTTGGATCCGCTTAAGGAGACCCAGGCAATCAAGATGCAGATTGACGAACAGCTTATGGATCGTGATACAGCTTGCGCTATGGTCAATGGCGGCGAATACGATGTGGTTACGGACCAGCTTGCTAAGGAACTGAATATGCGCAAGGCAAAGGGTCTTGGCGAACCTGGTAGCGTAACTAAGACTGAAAGTTTCTCTGTATCGACTGATGATACGAACGAAAGTTCTTTGAACTAGGAAAATAGGAATGAATTTTTTGGCGAAGTTTATCGGTACAAAGTGGGCTATGCGCTCCGAAGATGCTTCTATCCTGGCGTCTTCCCGCCTGCGATTTACCGAAGATGAAGACGGACGCTTTAGATTTCGCAAGGAAAGTGGCGAACTTGATATTGTGAACGCTGTCGAACATCGTGACGACGGGATTGCCGTCATTAAAATTGACGGTTCTCTGATGTATCGCGGTGAAGATGCGTTCTGGTGGGGCTGCGATTCTTACGATTCTATTCAGGCTGCTTTCGATGAATGTCTTGCAGATGATAACGTCAAGGGAATTGTCTTTGACATCAATTCTCCGGGTGGTGAAGTCAATGGCTGTGCTGACCTTGGTAATCGAATTTTTGAAGCCCGCGGTAAAAAGCCGTATGGCATTGTTGCTCGCACCGGTGGCATGATGTGTTCTGCCGCCTATTGGATTGGGTCTAGTTGTGAAAAAGTTTTTTGTGCTGACAATGGCACTCTTGGTTCTATTGGCGTACTGTGTAGCTTCTCGAAGTGGAGCGAGGATTTGATCAAGACGCAGGTAGTTGTTTCTGACCTGTCTCCCGATAAAGCTGCAACGCCCGATACTCCCGAAGGCTTGGCTCTGATCAAGAAAGAACTGAACGATCTTGCCAGCGTATTTATTGAAACGGTTGCCCGCAATCGTGAAACTACTTACCAGGATGTACTCAACAATTACGGTAAAGGTGCCGTGTTTATCGGTGCCGATGCTGTAAAGGCTGGTCTTGCAGACGGCGTGATTTCCCTGGACGCTCTCTGTAAACAAATGGCTCAGGGAAGTCTATCTATTGGAGGTGGCGTAATGGCTACTGAAAACAAAAAGTCTGCTCCCGCAGCAAGTGCTGAAGGCGTGGATCTGGAAGCTATCAAGGCTCAGGCCATTGCTGATTACAAGGCCCGTGTAGCTTCCTTCGAAGCTGCTTTTGCGGGTGTTGAAATCTCTGCAGAAGACAAGAAAAACTTTATGGAAGACGAATCCAAGACCGTCGCTGACGCGAATGCATTTGCACTTTCCAAGGCAAAGGATCAGATTAAGGCCATGGCCGAAAAGATTGAAGCCGTTGCCAATGAACGTGACGAATTCAAGGCTAAGGCTGAAACAGCTCCGTCTGCCGCATCTGAAAAGGACCGTGCGATTTCCGCTCTTGAAAAGAGCGCCGCTGACGCAAACAGCGTGACTCCGGATGGCGAAAAGGAAAAAACTTCTGCTTCTAAGCATTCCGATTGGGCCAAGGAAGCTGCAGACAAATTCTACAAAAAGGGGTAAACAATGTCGACTAAGATCAATTTCGACAACGATATCGCAGGTGATTTCCCGATTCACAGCGAAGTTGTAAAGATCGGGGCCAATCAGAACCTTAAGCGCGGTGCAATCCTTGCGGTGAATTCCGCTGGTGCCGACAAGGGCCTTGTGCTTGTTGCCGGTGATGCTAAACCGGTTGCTCGCCTTATGGCGGATGTAAATACTGGTGCTAATGGCGGCTATGCTCTCGTTGCCCGCACAGGTTGCTTTGCTGACGGTTCTATTGTGATTGGCGAAGGTGCCAATGTGCAGACCGTTAAGGATGAACTTGCCGCACGTTGCCTTTTCTTTAAGGCTGTTGACGGCGTAAAGGACTAATGAAAGGAGGACCTAATGTCTGGTGAACTCAATCTTGATTCTCGCTACGAGCTGACCAAGCTTACCAGCGAAAACTTTAAGCCTTCTCAGTTCCTTCGCCGTATGTGCGCTGTTGAACTGCACAAGACTAAGACTCTTATTCTTCAGCAGAATAAGAAGACCCATCTCATTGCTTCCTATGTTGCCGATGATGACGAAAATGGCAAGGCTCTTGCCCGTGATGGCTTTGAACGCCTTGTGGTGACTGCTCCTACCGTGCATCCGTGGCGCGATCTTTCCAAGCGCGATGTCGAAACTGCTGCTAAGGCAGACGGTATTGTTACCTATGGTGGCCAGGAAAGTTCTGAAAAGATTAAGTTCCAGAGCTTGATGAATGACGCTCTCGAACTTCGTCAGTCTATCGAACGTCGTGAAGAACAGCAGATTGTTGAAGCGATCACTACTGGTAAGGTTGATGTTAAGGTTGACGACAATCTGATGCGAACCATCAACCTGAACATCCCTTCTGCAAACCTTTCTCCCGCAGCTTCTGGTGATAAGTTTGATGCAAATGGTTCCAATCCGATTCTCTATCTTCTGAACCAGAAGCGTCTGGTCTCGAAGAATGGTGGTGGCAATGTCGGTTTGACCATCATGGGTAACGATGCTTTCGACGCTTTCATCCAGAATGATGCAGTCAAGGAATACATGGACAAGCGTAACATGATGTTCGGCGAAATTGAACCGAAGGACACCGATCCGGAAGGCATTACTCGTTCCGCTCACATCCTTGGCATGGACATCATTACCTACGATGAATTCTTCTATGACGGAAAGCAGAAGAAGGACCTGGACTTGATTCCCAAGGATTCCATTATCATGATTGGTAATGGTGCTGGCTTCAAGATGCATTACGGCGCTATCGCAGATGGTACCGACGGCACCCTGAATGTGTGCCAGTCTTACGTTTACACCTGGATTAAGAACGGCAAGTCCAAGATTCTTGAAGAAGAATCCAGCCCGTTGTTTGTCCCGATGAACGGTGCCGCAATCATTTCTCGTAAGGTTGTGTAAACAATGTCTTTCAAGGATGACCTCATGACTGATCTTGCCGAGACGTTCTTTAACGAGAACGAATTCGGTGAAATCGTTACCTTGACTCGCGGTGGTGAAAACTACGAGATCAAGGGGCTGTACGACAGCCCCGAGGTCCCTTCCGAAAGCGTTGGTGATGTTGGCGCGATTGCCCATGTTCATCGTCTGTTTGTGCGAGTTTCCGACCTTCCAGAAAGCAAGCCCCGCAAGAATGACGTGTTTACATTGGGCTCGACGCCGTTTCACTCTTCTGTGAAACTTAGCGCTATTGATTTTGTGAGTGAAAAAGACGGGGTCGTGGTCTATCGACTCAAGGAAACGAAATGAGCGAAAGAACTTTAACCTGTATTAAAGACTTTAGGCATGCCGTCGTGCAGACTCTTATTGATTCTGATATCGAAGGCATCGGCTCAAACGTTTCTGCTTCAAGGCTGATGAAAATCTGGCCCGAAGAAGAGTCCTATGTGATAGTCAATATTCCAAACGTGAGTTTTGACGACAAGGCCACGAACCCTCGTTTTTATTATGCCAAGGCCGATTTGAATATCGATGTTTATGCCAGGTCCTTTATGGATGGTGAAGATAACCTGGATGGCGTTGATTCCGATTCCGACCTGAATGATTTTTTGGATAATGCTGCCAACGCCATTATTGCTGCCGTTGACCCCTGCAAGAGCTGGAAAGGCCCTTACGAAGGTCTTGTGAGCAAGTGCGTTCTCAGAAGTTACGCCAACAATCTTTCTGACCCAGAAAGAACTGAAACGGACCGCGGGTCTGCCAGGATTTCTTTTGAAGTCTCGTTTACGATTCATGTTGACAAGACGGCTCCAACGAGAGATTGGTTGCGCGCGAAGAATTCTGTTGCTGCAGATGGTGGCGAACCTTTAGATTTTGAAACAAAACTGAGGATTGAATCGTGAGAAAATTCGTAAAGCCTGTTGGCGCTCCAGTTTTTATTCCGGAACACAATCGAAAGATTTTGCCGGAAGGCGAAACTGTGGAAGTGACCGGCTACATTGAACGCCTTATTGCTTCTGGAAACCTTAAGGTCGTTTCCGCGACGAAGGTTTCTGTCAAAAATGAACCCCAAAACCAGGAGACCGAGAAATGAGTATTTCTTTCTCTGAAATCCCGACTGATAATCTTTACCCGATTTTCATGACGGAGTTTGACGGCTCGAACGCTACCAAGTCCGGCGCACTGCCGTGGAAAAACTTGATTATCGGTCAGCCGCTCAGTTCGAAGAGCAGCCTTAACGGCACTCTTGTGAAAATTAGCAGCGACGAACAGGCCGATGCTGAATTTGGCTATGGTTCCCAGCTGGCTTTGATGGTGAAGGCTTTCCGCAAGAATACCAAGTTCAGCGAACTTTGGGCTTTGCCTGTTGCCGACGACTCTTCTGCCGCTGCCGCCAAGGGCTCCTTGACCTTTACTGTGGATGGCGATAAGTTGAATGTTTCAGGTGTTGTGCGTCTGATGGTCGCTGGCCAGGCTTGCGCTGTTAACGTTTCCATCGGTGATACTGCTGCGAATATCGCAGCAAAGGCTGCCGCTGCCATCAATGCAATTGACAATCTTCCTGTGACTGCCGCTGTTCCGGAAAACGCCCAGACCAAGGTGGAACTTACCGCCAAGAACAAGGGCACCTGCGGCCATGGCATTGACATCCGCTGGAACCACAATCAGGGTGAAAGGCTGCCCGACGGCTTGACTATTGCCAAGGTCGCTATGGCTGGTGCCGGTGCTGACCCGTCTTACGCAATCGCAGGCGTCAAGGCAATTTGCGAAGGCACCTGGTTCAATGCCATCGTAATCGGCTCCGACGAACCTACCAATGTGGACTACATCAAGGAAATGCTTGATTACCGTTGGAAGGCAACCGTCCAGCAGACCGGCGTCATGATCTTCTCTTTGAACGGTAATGATGTCCTCGATGGCACTGACGATGATCCTGGTTTTACCAAGCGTGGCGAAAAACTCAATTCCCAGGAAATCGTTCTTGCTGCTCTTCCGAAGTCCCCGACTCCGGGCTTTGAAAAAGCATCTGCTTTGCTTGGTTGTGTCGCCCCCAAGGCTCTCAACGACCCTGCACGCCCCTTGTCCAATTACACCGTTGCAGGTATTGTGGCTCCAAAGCCCGAAGACCGCGAAGGCTTTGATGGCAACAATTCCTTGCTCAGGTCTGGTTGTGCCTGCCTTGTCGGCGCAGACGACGGGTCTGTAATCGTAAAGCGTATGGTGACCACCTATAAGAAGAATGCCGCAGGAGCCAAGGACACTGCATTCTTGCAGCTCGAAACAGTCCTTACCCTCAGCTATCTTCGTTGGGATTGGAACAACTATATGTCGGCCAAGTACCCGAACGCAAAGCTTGCCGGTGACGGTAACAAGTTCGGTGCAGGTCAGGTCGTGATGACTCCGAAACTGGGCAAGGCAGAACTCTTGAGCCGTTACCAGTTCTGGGTGGAAAAGGGCCTGGCGCAGAACTACGAAGACTTTGCTGCCAATGTGGTGGTGATGCTTGACAAGGATGATCCGTATGCAATGCAGTTCCTCATTCCGGCTCATCTCATTAAACAATTCTTCGTTGGCAAGTCCAAGATGCAGTTTGACTAAGGAGGTCGAAGATGGCAGATTTTGATGATGTTGGTGGCGTGTTCGAACTCAAGGTGAACGGCGTCCTTTATAACCTGAAGGGCCAGCCCACCATTGAGCTTGGTGGACCTACCCGCGAACCTGTTCTGGGTCCCGATGGTCGCCTGCACGGTTACAAGGTTGTCGGCAATAACCCCGGAAAGATTTCTGGAACCATTACCGATACCAACAGTCTTGACCTGGTGGAACTCCAGCAGCTCAAGGATGCGACCGTCACCGTGCAGAAGCCCAACGGCAAGACCGTCGTTCTGGACCATGCCTGCTTCAGCATTGTAGCGAGCGAAAGTGGCGAAGAAGGCGAAGTTTCCTTTGAATTCCAGGGCCCTCCGGCTAAGGAACAGAAGTAAACCTGACGCCTTGTTGGGTAGCGATACCTGGCAAGCGCCCCGCTAAGGCGGGGCAAATCTCCGCGCGTCGTGGGTGCCACTTGCAAGAGGCTTGAGGATTGCGATTGCATTTGGATCAGGTTCGAATCCTGGGCGCGGCTTATTTCAACAATCCATAAAAGGAGTAAAAATATGGACTATACGCTGATTGTTCCCGTTCAGAAGGTGGGCGGCGAAAAGATTGAAACCGTAACCGTCAAGGAATCCTATACGGGTCGTGATACCAAGGCAATCGGCAATTCCGGGGGAGAAGGTTCCGCCATGATTGCTCTGGTGGTTGCTGCTACGGGCCTTAGTGAAAATACCGTACTCAATATGGACGCCCGTGATGTCAGGAAAATCGTGGGGATTGCTAAGAATTTTTTAGCGGATGGCGAGGCTTAAACTTTGATGATGGCTTCGCTGTTCTTGCCGGCGTTTTCCATTGGCCGTATGACCAGATTATGGACTTGGATGCAGAAGGCTTTGACTTCAGCGTGAAACAGGCCCTGAAGTTCTTGAAGTGGAAAAATCCGAAGACCGTGAATGGGAAAGTTCCGAAGACCGCCAAGTGATTATCTTCATGAGAGGGACAAACTAAGCCGGGGGAGAAATCCTCCGGCTTTCTACGTTCCAACTTGGAATAGCCTTCCTTTGTTGTTTTACCAAAATTTTTACTAGAATGTAAAATTTTGTCATTGGAAAGATGTATATTATGGACATGAGAAACGGAAAAAAGACATATAACGTGAATGTGGTTAAGACTGTGGATTTCCATAGTGTTATTCTTCCGTTGGTTCTTTTCGGACTCGGAATTCTTGTTCCAGTTATTACGGATGATATTTTTGTAATAATATTCTCTTTTGTTCCGTATTATGGTTATACGATTTGCAATGAGAAAAGATTCTCTGTTGGCAGTATTTTTGTTAGTAAGGTTGTTGTTGTTGTTTCTTTGCTTCTGGGGTTACTGCTTTCTGTTTTGGCTGGCAATGGAATTTTGGAACTGTTTAAAATTTCAGGATGGATTCTTGTTTTGAATGTGGTTCCTTCCTTTGTTTTTATGGTTTACACTATTTTTAGCGTAGAGTCGAGGGATCCTTCTAAGTGGTCTAATTACACTATTCCGCCCTCCTAAAAAAAGATGGTTAAATATTTGTGATTTTAGTAGCCATGCGGTTATTATTACTGCATGGCTAGTCTTATAAATATTGCTCTTGGTTTTAATTACAACAAAGGTGTTATGAATGCCGTTGTTGGTGATATTGGAAAGCTAACTAATGTATCGGTTGGCGCTAGTGAGGCCGTGACGGGCCTTTCTAATAAAATGAGCTTATTACAGAAGGTTCAAGGTTTGGCTGCTGTTGGAAATCTTGTTAATAACATTACGTCTTCTGTGAAAGGTGTTGTTGGTGAAATTAAAAGTGTTTTTGATTTTGCGGACAAGTATGCTTCTAAAGGTGATAAAATTGCAAAAACGTCCAGGTTGCTAGGTCTATCTGCTAAAGAATACCAGGCTTTTGGTTCCGCGGCTCAGCATGCTGGAATGGAAGTTTCCGAAATGGAAAAGTCGTTTACTCGGCTTAATGTCAACTTTCAGAAAGCGAAAGTTGGCGATGCCAAGGCGTTGGAAATGTTTGACGCAATTCTTGGAGGTCGTTCTGTCAATGATTTTTCCAGTAAAACGGAATTGTTGGCTGCAATTGCAGACGGTTATACAAGACTTGGATCTGCCGAGCAGAAGGCATTTGTTTCTCAAGAATTGTTTGGTAAAAGTGGTGTAAAAATCGCCGAACTTTTTAAGGATGGTGGCGAATCCTTAAAAGAGTATGTGACGAATTACAAGGCTGCTTTCGATGATAAATCAGCGTCTTCTGCTGAAGAATTTAAGGATGCTTTGCAAGATGTTTCAGAATCTTTTGAAAGTGTGAAAGCTGCCGTTGCCGTTGACCTTTTTCCTATTTTAAAGGATTTATTTGTTTCAGTCAAAGATTTTTTAGGGTCAAAAGAAGGAGACAAACTGAAAGAAAGTATTTCTGAAATAGCCAAGACGATGGTTGGTTTCGTGAAAGATTTACTTCCCAAAATACCAAAAATTTTAAATGTTGTATTGAAAGTAATGGATGTGTTTGGTCCAGAATTGTCTGCTATTATAGTGGCTGTAGTTTCTGGTCTTTCGTTTATTGTTCCGATTATTTCTTCAATAGTTGGACTTGTTTCTGGTCCGGTGCTGCTAGGAATTGGCCTTGTCGTTGCGGCTGTTGCTTTATGGGGTGGCGTTGTGATGAAGGTTAGGGATAACTGGGATATGCTCCTGTCTTTTATTGTCGATGATGTATGGGGAGGCGTCAAGCAGTTCTTTAGCGATTGTATCGATGCTGTCAAAAATTGGGTGAGTGCGTTTGTAGTTAATATCGTAAGTCTTTGGGATAGTTTTAAGACTATCTTTATTGGTCCGATTTTTAATTTCATTGACTCTTTGCCTCAGGCTTTTAGTGATTTGTGGGATGGATTTAAAGTCGGTGCAAAGGCGGCTATAGGCTCGGTTAAGAGTTTGCTTGCGAGCATTCCTGTTTTGGGCAATTTGTTTGACGATGATAATAATGGTGGTACGAACGCCGTTTCAAATGGTACTTCCGCTCCCTCCCAGATTGCTTCTGCTGTGCAGCAGTCCTATTCCGTAACCACCAACCGTTTCGCGGTGGACTTCAACAATGTTCCGCGAGGCACCAACATTACGCCGCCTCCTCAGGGCGACTTTGACTGGTCTCGTAGTTACACCCTTGCAGGAGCTGTATGATGGGAACTTTCCGCTATGAATATGCAGACTCTCTGGAGAAGGTGACTATCCAGACTGTCGCCGGTGAAATTGAATGCGTGGGCGCGTCTTACAACGGCGTTCCGTTCCTGGTTGAAGAAGTTACATCGAATGGTGGCCGAAACATTGTAAGCGCCGCGTTGCCGTTTACCAACCAGCATGTCAATGAGGACACGGGCAAAATTCTTCGTCAGTTCCCGATGAAGTTCTATCTGGTCGGCTCTGATGTTAACAAAAAACTTGCTGACCTAGAAGAAGCCTTCAATACCGAAGGTGCCTTTGAGCTGGTTCATCCGTACTACGGCAAATTCAAGGTTCGCTGCGGTCCTTATACAGTCACCTATACCACTGCCGTCCAGGAGTATGTCACCGGTGAAGTGACTTTTATTCCGGAAGTGGATCCGAAAAAATCCGCGCGCTCTGTTGTTGACCTGAAGGGTCAGGCCGCAATGAAGGCCCAAAAGGCCCTTGAGGATTCCAGCTCCAGCTTCAAGCAGAATTTCAACATTCTGCAGAAGGCGAGGAACACCATCAATTCTGTGTCTAGTGCAGTCAGCTCCGCCCTGGATGCTGTTGAGTCCGCTCGCCAGACCATGCGCGATGTTTCCGGATTTGTCAATGAGATTTCCCGCATCCGTTCTAACATCGGTTTACTGTTGCAGACTCCCGGGGATTTTGCAGCAAGATTCCAGGACTTGTTCACGATGACCAAGGAAACGTTTGGGCTTGGTGGCGGGTTTGTGGATTACGTCAACGAATCTCTTGTCTTGATGGACTCTGTTGAATTTGACGGTGGGTCCATGGTTGCTGATTCTTTGTCTGACATGGTTCGCCGCATGGCGTTGATGTCTGCTGCAGCCATGGCCACAAAGAGCGTTGTAGAGTGTAGTTTCTCCAGTTCCCAGGAATTGGATGATGTTCATGACCGCTTTGCTGCAGCTTTCGAACGTGCGCGAAACAAGGTGGATTCCGTTGACGATTACATGGCTCTTGCCGATATGGAATCGACGGCGCTCAAGTACATTCGCGAAGAAGTTTCCAAGTTGCCTGTGATTGTGGATTTGCCGTTGCTTGCGTCCCGCGACGCCATTACCGTCTGCTACGATTGCTACGGTAACCTTGACAAGCTGGAAGAAATCATCGAGCGCAACGGAATCTTTGACCCGATGGTAATCAACCGTGAATCCTTGAAGGTGCTTTCCAAATGATTGAAGTCTTTGCTAATGGCAGAAAGTTTTCGTACTGGACCGGCGCAAAGATCAGCCGTTCCCTGGACCATATTGCAGCATCGTTTTCATTGAACCTGGTTGCCCGCGACCCGATTGGTAATGTGGTCAAGTTGTTTCCAGGTGACTCCGTGGAAATTGCAGTCGATGGAACTACCGTCATTAAGGGCTATGTGGAAAAATTTTCCACTTCGTTTTCTGCTGGTTCTCATACGTTCTCCGTTTCTGGAAGCGAAATCAGTTGCGACATTGCCGATTGCTGCGTCGAAAATCCTATGGAATGGCAGAACAAGACTCTGGACCAGATTATTTCCGACATTTGCGGTCGCTTCGGTCTTTTCTTCAAAAACGAAATGGGCGTTGATGTAGGCAAACAGCACAAGAAGTTCTCTGTGGATCCTGGCGTAAAGGCCCTGGAGACCATGACAAAGCTTTGCAAGGAACGCGGAATCGTTCCTTGCTCCAATGGGCTTGGACAGATTTACTTGCTGAAGCCTTCTGCCTGCCCGCGTGGCCCTGAACTGAAACAGGGTGTAAACCTGATGAGCGCTTCGGTGGATTTCTCCATTAACGACCGTTATTCCGCTTACTACGTCTATGGATCCGGAAAGGCAAAGAGTAAGGTCAAGGCTGTAAAGACTGATAATGATGTTGGTCGTTACCGCCCGCTGTTGATTGTGGATTCTAACGCTACCCAGAAAGAAAGCGTGAAAGCGAGAGCCTATTGGGAATATACCATTCGCAAGGCTAAATCTATGGGATTCAGGTGTTCCGTTCACGGCTGGTCTCACGAAGGTGGCGTCTGGGCTCCCGGAATAATGTGTTCGTTCTCTGCTCCGGATTTGTGCGTGGAAGAACCTGTGGACTTGCTGGTTTCTTCTGTGGAATACGGTTGGGGAGACGGTGGCGAAACCACGGACCTGGTTCTGGTTTCTCCGGACGTTTATTTGCCGCAGCCTGAAACGAAGAAAAAGAAGACTGTTGCCAAAAGCCCGTGGGACTCTATCAAGAAGGCGGTTAAGGGATGAATTTTGATCACCTTCTGGAGCCGATTTTCAATCGAATGCGTCTGATGATCGGCCGCTGCGTGGTGCTTGCAACCAAGTACAATTCTTCGGACCTTGAGGCCGATATTGAACTTGTGGCTGGAGAAAAGCGCCGAGACGTGGAATTTGTACAACAGTACGGCTTCAGTTCCCGCCCAAAGGGGGATGTTTCCGGCATTGCCTTGTTCCTGGGTGGCTCCCGCGACAATGGGGTAGTTATTGCTACACATGGAGATGGGTCGGATATGTCTAAGGCGAATGACTTGAAGCCTGGCGAAGTACTTGTCCATTCGCCCTATGGTCAAACCATTTTGCTTGACGAAAATGGAAATATTGTGTTGGCTTGCGAAACAGGCAAAGAAATTCAGTGCAAGAATGACCTGATTGTGGATGGGAATGTTCGTGCGACAAGTGAAGTCTCTGCAAAATTTTCGGAAGTTGGCGCTCCCTGTTATAATCTCAGTATGCATGTCCATCCGTCTGCGGTTGGTCCTACGGCTGGTCCTACGTCTACTCCGGCGTCACCGTAAAAAAGATGGTCAAAAAATCTTTAATTCTTTCGCTCACATTGTAATTTCGCAGTGTGAGCGATTTGCGTTTGAAACTTCTTGAAGATGGTTCTTGCGATCTGGATTTTGATTCGACGGACCTTTTGACTACAGACGGCCTTGAAAACGCCGTGCTGCTTTCTCTCGGTTCTTTTGCCAGGGAAAGCTCGTTGGACAATGTTGTGTCTAACCTGGAACCGGCTCGTGGTGGTTGGTGGGGTGACGCCCTGGATTCTGAAGGTACGCTTGGCAGCCATCTTTATGAATCGTTGCCTTCTAAGGGTGATGAGCGAACTCTTCGTGATGTTGAAAAGAAATCCGAAGAAGCGCTGCAATGGATGATTGATGACGGTATTGCAAAATCCGTGAATTGCTCCGCGCGTTTCAAAGACGATTTCGTTGTAATTGACGTTGTTATTTCTAAGCCCGATGGCGGTGAATCCAGTTTTGCCTACGAACTGAATTGGGAGGCTACCCGTGGAATTTAAGAGCCTGTCTGAACTTGTACTGTATGTTGAACAGCAGCTGGCCGCGAACTTTTATGACGGCAAAAATCCTGTGCTTCGCAAGGCTGTCTTGAAGGTCATTGCTCGTGTCATTGGTGCCGCCCTTTACATGCTTGTTCTTATGCAGAAAAAAGTGTGGCGAAACCGCTTTGTGAAGACTTGTGATATTGATGCCCTGGATGGTTTTGGTGCAGAATATGCCATGCCGCACAAGCCGCCTGTTTATGCTACAGGCTATGTCAAGCTGGCTGTTAGCGGAAGTGGATCCGTAAAAATTCCGGCCGGAACCTATTTTGTTGATCCGTTGACCGGCAGCGAATATTACTCTATCAGCGAATCTGATGTTGCTAATGATGGCAAAGTTCGTGTCGTGGCTTCTGTTGCCGGAAACGCCTGGAACCTTGCTGCAGATACAAAGCTTCAGTTTAGAGACTCGACTCCAGATAAAGTTGATGACGAAGTTGTTGTTGTAGCTCCTGGTATTGTTGGCGGTAAATTCTTCGAAGTTGTTGTCAATGGTCAGGTGGAATATTGGGGCGAAACAGCTGAAGAATACCGCACACGCCTTTTGAACAGGGTCCAGAATCCTCCGCAGGGTGGCTCTGCCAACGATTACAAACAGTGGGCTGAACGGTTTAATTTTGTAACCAAGGCTTTCGTAAAGCCGAATTATCCGAGAATTAATTCCGTTGTTGTTGCCTGCGCAAATTTTGCAAACGATTCTTCTGCAAGACTTGATGATGACCAGGTAGAAGAAGTTCGCGCATACGTCAATTCTCCTGAACGCCGTGTGGTAACTGCTGATGTTCGCGTGATTTCCGTGACCCCTGTCAAGTTTTTGATTAACGCTACCGTAGCCCCGTTTAACGATGCTGTCCAGGAATCCGTTCGAAATGCCCTGAGGTCCGTGTTGCAACAGTATGGGCCCGACAGCCGAATAGGTTTCGATGATGTGCGTGTTTACGTGCTGGCAAATTCTAGCGCTGAAAAATTCTCTATCGGATCTGTACAGAAATATGTGGGTGGAGTGGCTCAGTCTGTGAAAGTCTTTGAATTGAATTTGGGTGTTCCTGAAAATTCCGTGGACTACTCTATTGCAGAAGTTGTCGGGTTTGGTATTGGTGAATCTCAAATCAATTTGTCTAGTGGTGAATAATGATTGTTACGGTAGACAAGATTATTGCGTTTGAAGGCTGTGAAGCCACTCTTTGGGGAGTTGGCTTTACGTCTCAATGCTCTGTGGAAGTCGTTAAAGATGGTGAACGCAGCGAAAGGAACCTGATTGAAGTTGAGGATTCCAGGATTGTGTTCTCTGTTCCTGCAGAAGGAACTTATACGGTTTCTGTCAGATTGGGTGACGAATCCATAGAGATTCCGATGATTGTTCTTTCCAGGGACTTGATGCCGGTCAATCGTTTCCCTTCTCGCGGTGATCAAGAGACTTCGAAGAAAGAAGATATCGCCAAATTTGCCCAGATGCTCAAGGGGCTTTTGCCGCGTGGTTTCATCTGGAATTTCAAGTGGACTAGCGTTGATTCCGAAAAAACGAATTGGCAGAAACTGCTGGAGTCCGTAGCGGCTGGAATAAGCAATGTTTGGGATTCCCTTGCCGATTTGCTCGTGAATTCCTCTCCGGCTTGTACCAAGGCGGTTGCCACCTGGAATGACGAATTGGGCTTGCCCAGAAAAGGTCTTGAATTTAAAGACGATGATGACAAGAAGAAGGCGAAAGCGGAAATCTATCGCATTGCGAGAGCCAGAAGCGGAAGCACTGTTCCTCATTTCCAGAACATCATTGATCTGTTTGGCTTGAATGCCGAAGTCGTTGAATACTGGAAGCAGCCCAACCGTTTCCCGGATTGGGTCAAAGATCTTGGCGAAGACGCCTATATGTACGTCATGATAGAAATTCATGATAGCGAAATCGAGCAGACTTTCTTTGACTGCAATTCGGCTTGCGATGATTACCTGTCGTTTTGGTGGAACGAAAATTTTGAAAGCGCAATCGACTTTGACAAGCTAGCTCACGTCAAATTCATTTACCTGTATAAGTAAGGGGAAAGATTATGCATAAGATTGATACAGATACTGCGGTTGGCAATGAATTCGTTGATGGTAATGCTGCGGCTAGCATCAAGGCTACCCGCCTGAACGCCTCCTGGTTCAATACCATCCAGCGTGAACTCGTCAAAGTTGTCGAGTCTGCAGGCATTACTCTGTCCAATGATGATGATGGCCAGGTGTATAAATCGTTTCTTAAGATTATTATTGCTTCTGTATTTCAGAATCAAAATCAGGGGGCTGTTTGTTTGCGGTCCGATGAAGGGTTTGAATCTGTTTTGAGTTCTGAAGGTCTTGATTTCAAAAGTCCTCGTGGGGGTTTGACCGTCAATGTGTCTTCTGACGGCGTTGAAATAAAAGGTAGAGATGGCTCGACTAAGGTTGGATATGGTAGTGTAAAGACAGCTTGTGTTGATTTTGGGACTCATAAAATCATTGTTAATTCTGATGGAACCATATCTATCGTTAATCCTGACGGAACCGAAGGCGTACTTAAACTGAGTTCTGTGTATGCGTCTGGTCCTTGTCAAGTCCAAGGACCCGTTTTTGTTGGCGGTAAATTGACTTGTGACGATTTCAGGCTGAAGTCTGGTACATCATGTATGATGGAAAGTTCTTTGAATGGGATTACCGTTAGAGGACTAATGATTTTCAAGGATTATGCTGAGGGTTATTGTGGTGGTATTGATGCAACGGGCCAAGTGATCGCCTGTGGCGAGCTTCGCGCGGATGTTCTTTTATCCAGATTGATCGAAGCAAGAACGTACACGGATCTTTTTTATCCGTCTGTAGGTGTTATTGATACTTACTGCTCCGGCTTACGGAATGATGGCCAGCAAATCTTCGTCCGTAATGGGACTGGTGAAGACCAGACTAACGATGCGTGGGGATTGACTGTGTTTGCTGGTGATGTACTTCATTTTATTCGCTTCAAAGGAACTTGGCGTAGGGTGCTTTAATGGATTGGGAAAAAGAATTGGTAGATGGTCTAATTAAGGCCGGCAATGACAATTTGTCCCTTAAAGACGAATCTTCTCGTAATAAGGCTATCGAAAATTTCGCGGATCCAATCGCAAAGGCTATCAAGCGTGGGTCTTCGATTCGTGTGCTCGGCTCTGCTACTTGCCGTGAAATCAGCCTCCTTGAGGATATGTCAGATGGTGATATTTGGACTGTAAAGGATTCTGGTTCCATCCGAAATCCAGATGGTTCCGTGCTTAATGTGCAGGCCGGCGATCTTGTGCGATATGATGGTGCTCAGTGGACGCAGTTCCTACATCTGGATCTATCGGGCTATGCTACGGATGACGAACTTAATAGCGCTGTTAGGAATTTGTTGAATAGCGTTGATGTCATGCTGTCTGGGAAACAGGATTGTTTGACTTTTGATACAACACCGACCGAGCACAGTAGCAACCCTGTCACCTCCAACGGCATCAAGGACTATGTGGACAGTGCCGTGACGGGTACCTACAAGTATCGTGGAAGTGTGGCCGCATCGTATGTTAACGGTCTCACAAGCCCGTCCAATGGAGATGTGTACAACATCAACGAGGCGGGCGAGATTACCAATGGCGAAGACGGCAAGCCCATGTCCGTATCTGTGGGTGATAATGTCGCCTGGGTTGACGACCCTGTGCAGCACAAGTCCTACTGGGACCGTATGGCCGCAGAGCTTGATCTGAGCAACTTCGTGGAGTTCGATGATATCGCAACGGCAAACATGACTGGCGTGGTCAAGTCAAGCACGGCCACGGGCAAGGTCAGTGTCGGCACGGACGGCACCATGAGCGTGAACGGGTGGAACGACAAGGCGGACAAGTCCCACACACATGCAACTACCGACATCACTGACATGCCGACCGACTACCTGACGGGTGGCAGCCAGACTGCGACATCTACGACAGACGGTGGCACCAATACCTTCACCTTCACCAAGGCGGATGGGAGTACTGCCACATTCAATGTCAAGAACGGCACCAAGGGCAGCAAGGGCGACGATGGCAAGACATGGCTACCCACCGTGGCAGCCAATGGTGACATCAGCTGGACACAGAGCAGCACGAGTACCGCACCTGCCACTGTTAACATCAAGGGACCCCAGGGCATCCAAGGCATCCAAGGCATACAAGGTGCAAAGGGTGATCAAGGTATTCAAGGTCCCAAAGGCGATAAAGGAGATACTGGTGCAACCGGTCCTCAAGGTCATAAGGGTGACCAAGGCATACAAGGTGAAAAGGGCGAGAAGGGAGACAAGGGTGATAAAGGTACTTGGGAAGGTATCGTGGACACCTCCATGTCCGACACCAGCACAAACCCTGTGCAGAACAAGGTGGTGAATGCTGCGCTCGGAACTAAGTTTGACGGGTTCAAGCCTACTTCATCTGGATTTAGCGATTCCACCGCCATCCTTGTAGGCAATAATGATAATACTAAGATTGAGGGCCGTACTGCATCTAATTTGTGGTCCTACATCAAGGGCAAGGGGGACAGCACTTATGTGAGAAATGATGGGGGCAGAATGACATCCCCACTATATGGTTATTTCCCGAGTTCCCGATCATCCGTAATTGGTAACGAGTACAATGTACTGCTTAATGGTAATGAACGAGGTGTTACTATAACCCAAAGTGGCAGTGGGCAGGTAAGTGCTGAGTCTATTAAGGCATTGCTAGACGGTAAAGTTACCCCCGTATATGGTCCTTCTATCGACCCTGATGATCCTCTTATATTGACCATTGATGCAAGCAGTGTTGTCACTGAACACTGTCAAGTGTTCTCAGCCTTCGGTTGGACTTGTAGATATTGGGAACCCCTCAAGTTCAAAGTGGAGCTATACGACACATATCTGTCTAGAAATGAGTGGGTAACTATCGCTGATTTTAGCTCCACTAGTTATAACGGACAAAATAACCCTGGTGGGGATACAGCAAATTTATTCATTCCCTTCGGGAGTAACACCACCAATCCATACACAGGAGTTATGCGAAGCGGAACATTCATTAAAATACGCATAACCATATATAAGGCAAATGAAAGTTCTAATAGGTGGGGCATCAGTGAGTTATACTTCTGGTATCCAGAAACACAACGAGTATATCAAGGATTACATGCATACAGTACTGACAAACTTGCCACCGCCCGTACCGTGCAGACTAACCTTGGTTCTACCGCACCAGTATCGTTTGATGGTTCTTCTAATATCAAGCCCGGTGTCTCTGGCATACTTCCTCTTGCCAATGGCGGCACAGGTGCCAATACGGTAGAGGGTGCGAGGACTAATCTCGGACTCGGTTCTGTAGCTACACTTGATGGAAACAATACCTTCACTGGTACAAACACATTCAGCCAGAGCATCAACATCAGCAACACTAATGGTCAAGCACAGCTTGTTGCACAGGGCAAGTCAGGCTCAATCACCTTGGCCTCAAGCAACAACGGCAATACTAGAGGTGTATGGCTATCAGCACACGGAACGGACACCAACGGAAAGTGGGCATTCAATGCTGACACCAATAACAACGTGACATTCAACGGCACGTTGAACGGGACCGCAAGCAAGGTATCGCAGAGTGTCGGTACTGGTACCATCGTTTCAAGAGATAGCGATGGTAATCTCAAGTATACATACGATTTTTTCAATATCGTCAGTGATGACAATAACGGCAATATGCTCGCAATCAAGTCTACGGGTGTGCGAAGAGCCAGAGTGCGTATGCAGTCCAAGGGTACTAGCTGCCATGCATACTTACGCCCTCAAGATGGATACACAGCTGAACGTGAGTTTACCTTACCTAACAATGGCGGTACACTCGCATTGACCTCAGACATTCCGAGCCCATCCAACTTTGTTGCCAAGTCTGGCGACACGATGACTGGAGCGTTGACAGTGGGTGGCACCATTGAGGCGACTGCCAGTAGCGATGACAAAGCCCGTATGTATATATCAGGTGCCCTGGGCAGCTACGGGTTCCTGGGCGAGGCAAGTGGTGATAATACTTACAACGGGATATACGCCTGGGGGTATGGGTGGGTAATCAAGTCCCGTGCGGGCAACAACCAGTTCCTGGGCAACGCATCCACGGCTGACACGGCATCCATTGCGACCATCGCATCCACGGCCAACCAGCTTGCTGTTGCTGGTTCCACGTCCACTGCTGTACTTACAGCCAGCCTGACGGGTACCTATGTCGACATTACGAGTAACATCCAGACAACCGGGGGTAACTACAGGGGGGTCGCTGTCAGCTACGCCAAAGATGCCGACGCGGTAGACGGCAAGCACATCGTTGTAGGTAGCGCCCTGGGCACTGCTTCCAACACAATCTACTTCATTCAGTAGGAGGCGCATCAATGGCTAACAACGTATTCACCAATGGCGCATTTATGTACTTGACGAGCCAGGGCTACCCTAGGTGCTACAAGGTAGCGGACAAGGACCATTACTATTTCTACCCGTTGGTCGGAAGGAACATGTTCGCCTGGGAAACAAGTGATGAATCACCACCTATGGTCATCATATCTACAAAAAATGCAGATTCAGCCGGTCGCATGGGTGTGTCCGTATCGGGGAGTAATACGGGCAACATTTTTGCCGTGTCCAAGTCCTCGTCAACAACTGACAACACAGCAACCGTGTATAAGGGCGGGACGAAGCAGAGTTGGACGATGAAGTACGCTAGTGCTGGATATTCTGTCCAACCGCAAGTATTCGTGGGCATGACGTTCCCATCAAGCACATATACCGACAACACTATGGGAGGCAAACTCGCATCTGGCAATACGGCACACATAAGTAACATATCAAGCAGCAACACGGCATTCAAGAACGGGGTAGCCTATAGCAACGCAATGATAGTGCGTGTATCCAGTGCTGCCTCGAGCTACTCCTTCGATTACTACTCGGAATATTATGACAACATTACAGACGGGATGATAATTGCGACCTATAAGTACCCACAGGCTGCCTCTGGAAATACGAATTTGAACAGCTTCACTGTTGAGGGGGACACGTCACACGTCTACTACCTAATCAAGGGCGGACATAACTACGGGAGCAGCGGTTACAATACGCCCGTAGGTAACGGGTTTGCCGTGAGTTACACCAAGGAGAACTCCTCGCTTGCGATTGAGATATTGGCTGTATACATGTCCGCCAAGGGCACATAGCTTGTAAACAAATATTACTGCAATGGTGACTTATGACAAAGCTACTTGAATTAATAGGAACAGCAGCATCCAAATACGGCCTCTTCCCTGCCGTGTCCATCGTAGCTCTTCTGCTCGGTGGATACGGCTTTTATACCGCCCAGATAAACGCTAAGGCTATCCAGTCGCAGGCTGTCGACATTGCAAGGCTGGAAGCTCGGCTTGATGCCAATACCGAAAAACTTAGCGATAGGCTGGATCGGATTGAAAAAGCATTGATTGAACAAACAACTCAAATCAAACTGCTGATTGACGGTAAGCTGGTGGTGACGAAATGAATGGAGACTACATCATAATGCTAGCGATAGCCGGTGCCGTGGCAATCGTGGCGACAGCACTAAAAGGAGATGACGAAGATGATGAAGGTTAAATCAACTGAGATTATCGAAAAGTTCCGATTTTCGGATCCAGACAAGAAAGAAGTAAGAACTGCCTTCGATAATTTTTCTTTCTGTGCTCGGTGTGCCATTGACGGCGAAGATGGATGTTTATGGTTCTTTGTGTATTCCGGATGCCGTTACAACGGAGCGTCAAACAAGCTTGGCTGGCCGATTAAGAGATTTTACGGCAACGACAAGAAGGACTGTTGTGGCCTTGGGCACGACCTTTTTTTTGCACACGGTGGCTATGTTGAAGGGCTGAAGCGCAAGATTACCTTCAGCGAGGCCAATGACTATATCCGCGGTGCAATGAGGGAGGCTGGATTCAAACGTTATGAGGCCGGGATTGTTGACCGCGCGGTTCGCATACCTCTTGTGTACCTTCTGCATTGGGGCAAGAGAAACGACAATGATCAGATGCACCTGTTCAGCAAAATAGTGTGGATTCCTGGAGGCGAAAAATGAATTTCCCTGAACATTTTTCTTTCAAAGAGTTGACCGCTACGTCTACTGGCTTGGCTAATGTCCCGGATTGGGACGCTGTTGAAAATCTCCGTGACCTGGGTTTGTTCCTTGAGAAGGTTCGTTCTGCACTTGGCGGAGTCGCCATTAGGGTGAATTGCGCATTTCGTTCAGAGTCCGTAAACAAGGCTGTAGGCGGTGTAGCTACTTCGGCTCACCTTCGTGGCCTTGCAGCTGATATATGCGCCTGGAATGGGAAGGAATTGACCAACAGGGCGCTTTATTCCGTGCTTGTCAAAAAAATTGGAGTTATTGATCAACTTATAAGCTATCACAAGACCGCTGGAGACTTTAATTCTCCGATACGTTTTATCCACGTTGGCCTTTCGTCAAAACCGAGGAACCAGGTGCTAATCAAATGACTCGTGAAGAAATCTCGGCGAAACATGATGCAGCAGATAAACTTTGCCATCGTTGTATCCATTCTTATTGCCGGATATGCATAAGCTGCGTCTTTGGTTCTCGATATCAAGGACCTACTCCGTGGAATAAACGCTAGAGTTTCGGGATCGCGTTTACAGCCCTTTGACGTCCTTTGTCGAGGGCCTTGGTGTAAATCTGCGTTGTCGTGATCTTGGTATGTCCCAGCAGCTTGCTGATGGTGAACAAGTCCGCTCCGTTATCCAGGCTGATTGTCGCAAAAGTATGTCTACTGACGTGAAATGACACGTTCTTCTCGATGCCGGCAAGTTTAGCCCATTGCTTTATCTTCTTGCCGTACCATGTCTCACAAGTGGGGAAGTCTATAAATACTCTATCACCGGTCTTTTCGGGCATAAATCGTGCCGCATTTGGACTGATGGGAATCCTGACGAACTCGCTTGTCTTGTGCTGACGGAGGACTATCCATCCGTTGTCTATGTCGGACCATTTGAGTGTCCGTACGTCATTAAGCCTCAATCCAGTAAAGCACGCGAACATGAATGGGTTCTTAAGCCTGTCCGGAAATTCTACTGCCGCCATAGCCCTCAGTTCTTCGATAGTGAGAAAACATCTGTGGCCAGGTTCCGGCTTTGGAGTCAGTCCGGAAAAGTCCGGTCGGTGACTAATGATGTTGTCCAGTTCGGCTCGATGCAATACAGCCTTAAGAATGTTGACTCGTCCACAGACGGTGTTCGTTTTGTGACCCTTGCCGAATAGAAACTTGACGAATTCGGCAAACCATGATCTATTGACGTCGACGACGCGGGTATCTGGACGGAATTCACGGACCATGGCACAGAAATTCTTTCGACTTTGAACCCATTCCTGGTTGGTGGAATGTTGTGTTGTCCCCATGGTGTAGTCTATCAGAGAGATGTGCTCGTTCTCGGTCCTGATTTGTATACCCTTGTCCGCCATGTCCAGTTCCTCGGATTTCTTCCGGGCGACTGCTTCGGCGAGCTTTAGGGTGTTCTGGTTTGCTATCTTTTGGGCGCTGGTTTTAGGGTTCTTGACCAGGAACAGGTTTAGGCTTTCGCGATGCCGTTTGCCGTCGACCGTGTAATTAATCCAAAGCGGGATGCGCTCGGACTTTGCGTCCGGTTTCTGGAAAACGGTGACCCTTGAACTTGTTGAACGTGACCTTGACATATTGCACTATCTCCGTGACCTAAAAGTAATCGTGACGAAATCGTGACCGAAAAGATAGATAGACGTTATTAACTGCGTTTAACTGAATTTAAAAAAGTTTTGTAAATGCTGTTAAATACTAGGTTTGATTCAGTTAGTAAATTTTTTGTGATAATGTAGCGGAAAGAGTCCCTCTGGCACTATAAAAAGATCCGTAGCGGGAATGCTACGGATTTTTTGCGTATAATGGGCCTGTTTGAGGCCTTATTCTGGCTTTGTTGAATGTTTTTTGTAAGTCAGATGTATTTTTGTAAAAGAAAAGTTATATTTTTTGTTCAGTTATATGGTTTTGGAATTTGGATAAACGGGATTTGGTTTAAATGCGGCTTTTCGATGAAAAGAAGATCGTTCGTTTCCTGCTGATTTTTGCAGGAATTTTCTTTGCTGTGTTTATACCGGAGCTGGTACGCAGTATCCATAACGTGTTTTTGGTGGTACCTTACGTGCTGTCGGTCTTTTTCCTGTTCCTGGTGGCATTCACTTATAAGTTCCCCATCGTGGGTAACCGCAAGAAGATGCGCAACGATGTGAATATCGTGCCGCCGCCAACCATAACTTCTTACCCGCCCCGAGATCTTCAGCGAGATTTGCTGGAACGCGACGAACTGTTCCAGATGATGGTAGACGTTTCTGCCAACGGTTTTTGGACGTTCGACGTGGTTAGCGGAAAGGTTTACTGGTCCCAGAAGGCTCTTAAGCTGCTCATGGCCGAAATGGTCAATGTGGACGATACCTTCGACGTGATGCGAACCCGTATTGTCGAAAACGACTGGGAAAATTTCCGCGAAGCCTTGAATGGCGCCCTGGAACGCTGCGAAAACTTCAATATCAAGATTTCACTCCAGAATGCGGTTTCCAGGGAGCACCGTCTGCAGATTTCTGGACATGTGCAGAAGAACGAAGAGGGGAGGCCCATTCGTGTGATCGGTTCCCTGACCGAGGAACTGGATCGTTTTGCCGCAGAAAAGCAGAACTATTATTATGTCTACCAGGACGCTCTGACGGGTGTCTACAACCGCAAGTTCTTCTTGGAAAAGCTCAAGGTAGACGTGGACATGGCCCACCAGAATCCCAATTATATTTTTGCGGTGGCCCTCCTGGATATCGATAGTTTTGGTGCGATCAATACGTCGTTCTCTATTAACGTAGGCGACAACGTCTTGCGTGTCATGTCGGAACGTCTTAAGGCCCAGTGCCGCAGCAACGACTCCATCGCCCGCATTGGCCCCGACGTGTTTGCTCTTATTTTGCACGGCATCCGCAGTACCGATAGCGATGATGATGTTCTGCCAATTGTACGCCGCATTCATAATGCGGTAAAGATGCCTATTCAGATCGATGGCCGCGAACTTTATATCAGCGTGTCTATGGCGGTAGCCCTGAACCGCGACGTGGATTGCGTCGAAGATATTCTTGCCAATGCGACGGCCAGCCTCCGCGAAATGAAGAAGGGCGTTAACCACGGCGATATCCAGTTCTTTAGTGGCCGCATCCGCGAAAAGGCCATGAGGCTCTATAAGCTGGAATTTGAAATCCGCCGTGCCATTCAGGATAGCGAATTTATCTTGATGTACCAGCCCATTGTAGATACCGGTGCGAAGGACAAGGTGGTGGCCTTTGAAGCTCTGGTTCGCTGGCAGCAAGAAGAAAAGGGGATTGTCTCGCCGGCCGAGTTTATTCCCATTGCCGAAGAAACGGGCTTGATTATTCCTATGGGCGCCCAGATTTTGCGCATGGCCTGCAAGCAGGCTAAGCAGTGGGTGGACATGGGCTACAAGGACATTCAGGTTGCTGTTAACTTCTCGGCTAAACAGTTTGCCCTTGATAACATGGTGGATGACATCAAGCGAGTGCTTATCGAGACTCAGCTCCATCCCCGTAACCTGAAGCTGGAAATTACCGAATATACCGCCATGTGCGAGGCCGAAAAGACCATCGAGATCATGCGCGCCCTGTCGAATATGGGGTTGCAGATTTCCATTGACGATTTTGGTACGGGTTACAGCTCCCTCTCTTACTTAAAGCGCTATCCGATTCATACGCTGAAGATGGATAAGTCCTTTATCGATCATATGACCGAAAACGAGGAAGACGCCACGTTCGCCCGAATGGTAATCGGTATTTCTAAGTCGCTGGGTTTGGACCTGGTGGCCGAAGGTGTCGAAACCGAAGAACAGCTGAACTTCTTGAAGGAAGAGGGATGCCGCCTGATTCAAGGTTTCTATTTCAGCAAGCCTTTGACTACGGGTGAGGCCCTGGCTTATCTGGAACAGCACTACAAGCCGTAGACTTTCAGCCTAGATTCCGTAACACTGGCGAGTATTTTCGCGACATTGCCTGTAGAGTTCATCTACAGGTATTTTTTTGATGTCCGAAAGCATCTGGGCGGTGTAGGGAATGAATCCGGAATGGCAGGTCTTTCCGCGGTGGGGCACGGGGGCCATGTAGGGGGAATCTGTTTCTAGCAGGATCTGGTTGTAGGGGACCAGCATGGCGGCGTCACGGACGTTCTGGGCACTCTTGAAGGTGACGATCCCGGTAAATCCGATGAACACGTTTGCGTCTAGGGACAGAAGTTCTTCGACGAATTCGGGAGAACCCGTAAAGCAATGTACGTGGATGTTGCGGTCGTGCAGGTTTGCGTTACGGAGAATGGCCAGGGCGTCTTCGTCGGCTTCGCGGAGGTGGAATACCAGGGGCTTGCCGGAGTCTATGCCGATAGACAGCTGACGTTCAAAGAGTTTGCACTGGTCGATTTTTTTGTCGGCACCGTAATGGTAGTCGAGGCCGATTTCGCCACAGGCGACGCACTTGGGGTGCTTCAGGAGGCCTGCAATGCGGGCTTCGTCGTCGGGAGTGGTGACGCTGACGTATTCCGGGTGGATTCCGAATGCGCCGTATACGAAACTGTATTTTTCGATAAGCTCGACGCCTTTGTCTAGATCCTTGGGGTCGCAGGCCACGTGGATGAATGCTTCGGGCATGCGTATGTTAGGGTCGGGCGTGTTGGACTTGGAGCTGCTCCAGCTTTTTTGGCTACTGAGGTCGGGAATGGGGAAGGCGGCGGAGTTGGTTGAATTTAAGCGTGCGGCATCCGTTGCGGCCTGCAGGCGGGCAAAAAGTGCATCCAGCGTTTCGCCAGAATATTCCTCGTAAGCATCCAAATGGCAATGAGAATCGATAAACATAACAGGTACGAGGTCGCGGCGTTGCCGCTTTGAGGTGAGAGGGCGCATCCTTCGGATGCTTTGAGGTTTGAGGGGTTTCCGCATCGAACCTCAGAGGGCGCGAAGCGACCGGCTTCAATACTTAATAACTTACTTCCACGATTTCGTAGGTGATTAGGCCTTTGGGGGCCTGTACTTGCACTTGTTCGCCTTGCTTCTTTCCCATGAGGGCTTCGCCGACGGGTGACTTCATACTGATCTTGCCTTCCAGCGGGTTGATTTCCTTTTCGCCTACAATGCTGTAGATGCGTTCGCGCTTGGTCTTGATATCTTTCATCTTGACGGTAGCGCCGAATCTGATGGAGCCGTCGTCAGAGGCGGGGGCGGCAACCACCTGGGCACCGTCCAGGATTCGATCCAGTTCGCGGAGGCGGCGGTCGATTTCGCGGACTCGCATACGGCCATAAGTGTAGGCTGCATTTTCGCTACGGTCACCTTCGGCAGCGGCTGCCTGGACCTGGTTGATCATGGCGGGGCGTTCCACGAACTTCAAATGTTCCCATTCCGCCTTGAACTTGTCAAAACCTTCTTGCGATATCAGATGTTTCATGATTAAAAATGTAGAAAAATTGCTATCTTTGCAAACCATATGAGTGTTTTAGATAGAATCCCCAAAAGACGTCAGGAATCCAAGTATAAGCGCCTTAGCCGCATTTATTACAATAGAATGTTCCCGAGGCGTCACGATGCTCTGGAAGTGGCCTGGTCTGTATTTGTGGGTGTGTTTATTGGTGTGAGTCCCACCTTTGGCGTTGCCATCATTATGACTGTGGCTACTTGCGCCTTGTTCAAGTTGCCCAAGGTTCCCGGTGTCATCGCAGATTTTGTGGCTAACCCGGTCACTCAGTTCGGCTTTTTCTATCCGGCAGGTTATGCTCTTGGCTGTGCCATTGTGCAGCCCGAAGCCATCAGTTTTGACTTCCTCAAGGAATTCGAACAGGTCTCCTGGAGCAATTTCGGTACGATCATGGGTAACCTGTGGCACAACGCTTCCGGTCACCTTTTCGCCTTCCTGGTGGGTATCGAAATTATTGCCACCATTACTGGCTTTATTTTCTTCTTTATCGCCTACTTCGTGGTGGGCTACCGCAAAAAGAAGTGGCTTGCCGCCAAGACGGGCTATATTCACAATCTGATTGCCGAAGATGAAGTTTTAATCAAAGAAACACGCAACAAAGGAAAGAAACCTATGATGCACATCTACCCGTTCAAGGCTCTGCGCCCCGTTGATCCGGCCGAAGCCAAGAACATCTCCGCTCTCCCGTACGACGTGATGAACCGCGCTGAAGCCAAGGAAATGGCTCAGGGCCTTCCTCACTCCTACCTCCGCGTTACCCGTTCCGAACTGGAACTGGACGACAGCCTGGATGCATACGATCCTAAGGTCTATGCCCACGCTCGCGAAAACCTGGACAAGATGATTGCCGATGGCGTTATCGCTCACGACAAGAAGGACTGCCTTTACATTTATCGCCAGACCATGAACGGCCGCGAACAGTACGGTCTGGTTTGCTGCGTTCCTGCAGAAGACTATTTCAATGGTACCATCAAGAAGCACGAACTGACCCGCGCAGACAAGGAAGAAGACCGTCTCCGCCACGTTCTGGGCACCAACGCCAACACTGGTCCGGTGTTCCTGACCTACCGTGACGAAGGTCAGTTTGCTTTGCTGGCTGACGTAATCAAGACTGCTCCCACCTATGACTTCGTTACCGAAGCTGATGGCTTTGGCCACACTGTGTGGGTTATCGAAGACGACGCCAAGATCGCCGCTATCCGCAAGGCTTTCGAAGCTGTTCCCGTGAGCTACATCGCCGACGGTCACCACCGTAGTGCTGCAGGCGCTCGTGCCGCTAGCTACCGTGCCGAAGAAGCCAAGAAGGCCGGCACCTACACTGGTGAAGAAGAATTCAACCGCTATCTCGCTATCCTGTTCCCCAGCACCCAGCTGAAGATTTTGGACTACAACCGCGTTCTCAAGTCTCTGAACGGCCGTACTCCGGAACAGCTCATGGCTGAAATGGAAAAGGTCTTTGACATTGCTCCGCTGGCTGAAATGCAGAGCCCCGCAAAGCAGAACCAGGTCAACTTCTACATGGGCGGCAAGTGGTATGCTTGCACCTTCAAGGCTGAATACCTCCAGAACCTTGGCCCCGTAGATAGCCTTGACGTGGCTCTCCTCCAGAAGCTCATCCTGAAGCCCCTCTTCGACGTTGATGATCCTCGTACCTCCAAGAACATCGACTTCGTCGGTGGTATCCGTGGTCTCGGCGAACTGGTGAAGCGTGTCGATAGCGGTGAATGCGCTTGCGCATTTGCCATGTATCCGACCACTCTGGATCAGCTCATGAACATCGCCGACGCTGGCGAAATCATGCCGCCCAAGAGCACCTGGTTCGAACCTAAGCTCCGCGACGGTCTGCTGGTTCACACTCTGGACTAATTCCGAAAGCGAATGGACTATAAAGAAAGACGGCTGGTTTTACCGGCCGCCTTTCTTTTTTATCGGAATGATTCCGTTTGAAATTTAGTGTTTGAAATTTAGCGTTTGGTTTTGCGATTGGAACCTACGATTAGGATTTCGTGTTAGGGCTCCATGTCTTCGCGTTTGATGGCTGACTTTCGGGGCTTAGTCGGCTGAGGTTTCTTGACCTTCTTGCTGGGAGCGTCTTCGCTTTCATCATCCTTTTCGCTTTCGTCAGCCTCGTCGCTCTTGAAGATTTCAACCACGAAATTGTAGGCTTTTTCTGCGGAGTCCTTTACGATCCTCCAGATGTCCTTGGCTACGACTTCTGCTGCTTTGACGTAGGTGAGGGCCGGGTCTACGAACTTCGCCTTTATCTTGTCGGGGGTCTTTAGGTGGAGCCCCACAATGTGGTCGGCAGAGAAGTAACCTAGTTCACGGGAGTCGGGGCAGTTGGATCCTTTTTCGCAGGCTAGGAAGTAACAGTCCTTTGTAATGATTACTTCGTCTAGTGGTTCCGCAGTCTCTTCGGGTGGGGGAGGTGGCTGCGGTTCGTCGCTTGCCGTATCGACCTTGGCAATTTCTGGGACTGCAACTTCGCCTGGTGGGGTCAAGGAGATGTCTACAGAGTCTTGCAGGGAGTCTTGTTCCGCGATATTTGTAGGAGGCAGTTCCTTTTGCTTTATTCTATATAGTTTGCGTTTTAACTTGATTGGTGAATTACCGGGTTCACTCCGTCTAATCTGGAGTTCAATCAGGTAACGGTCTTGCCAGGGCAGAAAGTCAATTTCCTTTAGGCTGACCTGTCTGTTTGCGATCTTGGTTGCACCGACACGGTCAATATTGATTTCTCTTTCGCCTTGCCACAAGGTGGTCTTGACGAATACTTTTTCGCCTAGGCTATGGAGGTATGAAATCAGGTAATCCTGTTCTACTTCGTTCAGTTGTTCGAATCTGAGGGTGTCGCCGATTTTGGGAATGTAGATGGATTGGGTCTGGATGAATGCGTCTTCGCCTTTCCATTTGAAGTGGCGGTGGGGCGTAATGACTTTACCCTTGTCCGAGATGCTGATTGTATCGCCCGGCATGGCGATAATCCTGCGGATCATATACACGTTGCTATAGAACTTTGCCAGGACGTAATCCTGCTCCTTGGCAGATGATGCGCATTGGGGGAGCTTGCATACCCAGACAACCGAGCGTTCCTTGAACTTAGGGAACATGGAAGAGTCGGGAATCTGCACCGGATCGATTACGTAGTATCGGGCTAAAATGGATGCCGCGAATATGGCTATCAGGACGAAAAACAAAAAGAAGGCGTGGCTTTGGCTGTTACGCCTCTGCAAACGCCTAACTTTTCGGTCTAGTCTAGACAACTCTTAACCCCGCCTCGATTAGTCTTCGCTGCCGCCGGAGGAATTGTCGGAGAGGGAAAGAACTGCGAGGAATGCCTTCTGGGGCACTTCCACAGAGCCGATGCTCTTCATGCGCTTCTTACCTTCCTTCTGCTTTTCAAGGAGCTTGCGCTTACGGGTAATGTCACCGCCATAGCACTTGGCAAGCACGTCCTTACGTACTGCCTTCACGGTGCTGCGGCTGATGATCTTTCCGCCGATGGCACCCTGGATAGCCACGTCGAACTGCTGACGGGGAATAAGGTCCTTCAGCTTGACGCAGATGGCGTTGGCGTAAGTGTGGGCCTTGTCGCGATGGATAATCACGGAGAAGGCGTCCACTGGATCACCGTTCAAAAGGATGTCCAGCTTCACCAGGTTGTTCTGGCGGTAGCCCATGGGGGCGTAATCCAGACCGGCGTAACCGCGGCTCACGGACTTCAGACGGTCATAGAAGTCGAACATGATTTCTGCCAGGGGCAGGTTGTACTTCAAGATACACTTGGTTTCGTCCAGGTATTCCATGGTCTCGAACTCGCCGCGCTTTTCGTCGCAGAGGGTCATGAGGGCGCCCACGAATTCCTTGGGGGTAAAGATCTGGGCCTTTACGTAAGGTTCTTCGATGTGGTCGTAGCGGCTGGCGTCGGGAAGCTTGCTGGGGCTTTCGATCTTGATCATTTCGCCATCGCTCATGTAAACGTGGTACTCCACGTTGGGGACGGTGGTAATGATGTCTACGTTAAATTCGCGGTCCAAGCGTTCCTGCACGATTTCCATGTGCAAGAGTCCCAGGAAGCCAGTGCGGAAACCAAAGCCCAAGGCTTCGGAAGTTTCCGGTTCCCAGGTGAGGGCGGAGTCGTTCAAGCGCAACTTTTCAAGAGCTTCGCGCAGGTCCTTGTAATCTTCCGGATTGATGGGGTAGATACCGGAATAGATCATGGGGAGGATATCCTTGTAGCCGGGCAGGGGCTCCGTTGCAGGATTTGCTGCGTCGGTCAAGGTGTCGCCGATCTTCACGTCGCTAATGGTCTTCACGTTGGCAAGCACATAGCCTACCATGCCTGCAGTCAGTTCCGGCTTGGGGTCGCGACGCATGCTGAAGGTACCTACTTCGGTGACCATGTATTCGCCGCCGGTCTTCATCATGCGGATCTTCATGCCGGGCTTCAGGGTGCCTTCTACAATACGGATGTAGTTGATCACGCCGCGGTAGGAATCGTACACGGAGTCAAAGATCAATGCCTTCAGGGGCTTATCGCTTTCGCCAGTGGGGGCGGGAATTTCATCGACGATCTTGTCCAGGACCTGTTCTACGTTCAGGCCGGTCTTTGCAGAAATGCGGGGAATCTTATCCGGATCGTAGCCTAGCAGGTCGCCGATCATCTGGGCGAAGTGGTCGGGCTGGGCACCCGGCAAGTCAACCTTGTTCAAGACGGGAATCACTTCCAGGTTGTTCTCGATGGCCAGGTACAGGTTGGAGAGGGTCTGGGCTTCGATGCCCTGGCTTGCGTCCACCACCAGGATGGCTCCTTCGCAAGCGGCTAGGGAACGGCTCACTTCATAGGTGAAGTCCACGTGACCCGGGGTGTCGATCATGTTCAGAATGTATTCCTTGCCGTCACGTTCGTAGACCATGCGGATGGCGTGGGCCTTGATGGTGATACCGCGTTCGCGTTCCAGGTCCATGTCGTCCAGGAGCTGGTTCATCATTTCGTTCTTGGAAACGGTCTTGGTCAGTTCGATCATTCGGTCGGCCAGGGTGGATTTACCGTGGTCGATGTGGGCGATAATACTGAAGTTTCTGATATTGTCGTTATGAGCCATAGTGAGCTATTGGTTCCAGTTGTTGAGAACTTCGTTAAAAGCGTCTTAATTTCGCCCAAATATAGAAAATGCTCAGCCTCCCCCGAACCGATATATTCTATATTCTACAGGCAATTAGTTTTTATTGACAAAAACTCGTTCGTATACGATTACATGATGGAATCTATGAAACTGTTCAAGAAATTAGCACTTGCATGTGTTTTTTGTGTTGGTCTGTGTGGGCTTTTTTCCTTGACATTTGCTGATGGCGAAAAAGGGAAGGTCTTCAATAAGGATTATACTGGAATCAAGTCCATTGTAGCGACCATTTCTACTCATGAAGGTCCTATTGTCGTGGAACTGGATTTTAAGGCTGCTCCGAATACGGTGGCAAACTTTGTTGAACTTTCCAATAGCGGTTTTTACAATGGACTTCTGTTCCATCGTGTGATTAACGGTTTTATGATTCAGGGTGGCGATCCTAAGGGAAATGGCACCGGCGGTCCTGGATACACCATTGACGATGAAATCAGCAGCCTGGTTCATGATGCCGGTGTGATTTCTATGGCGAACCGTGGCCCCAACACCAACGGATCTCAGTTCTTTATTACTCAGACACCGCAGCACCACCTGGATGGCAAGCATACTGTGTTTGGCCGCGTTCTTCAGGGGCAAGATATTGTTTGCCGCATTGAACCGAACGACCCAATTTTAAACATTAAAATCGAAGAAAAGAAGTAATCTATGAGTTCTAAGAAAGTTGCAACGAAGGAAACCAAGGCCGCCGAAAAGAAACCGGCTGCAAAAAAGACTGCCACTGCCAGTGCAGCCAAGAAACCGGCAACTAAGCCTGTAGAAAAGGAAGTTCCCAAGGCCGCAAAGTCTGCTGCCAAGGAAACTGCCTCCAAGACTGCTTCTAAGTCTGCTGCCAAACCGGCTGCCAAGGCTGCCGAAAAGGTTGAAAAGGTTGAAAAGGCTGCTCCCGCCAAGGCAAAGGCCGCAGCCAAGGCTGCTGAATCCGCTCCTGCAAAGGCTTCCAAGGCAAGTGCCAAGGAAACCAAGGCTTCTAAGGCTGCAGCGAAGGAAACTCCGAAGGCCGAAGAAAAGGTTGCTGAAAAGGCTCCTGCAAAGACTGCAAAGGCCGCCGTGAAGGAAGCTCCCAAGGCCGAAGAAAAGGCTCATGCAAAGACTGCAAAGGTTGAAGTCAAGGAAGAAAAAGTGGAAGTGAAGGTTGAGCCCAAGGCTGAATCCAAGGTTGACTCCAAGTACGACTATGCTGTTTTGCTGGAAGGCGTCAAGAAGTTGTCTAAGTCTGTCATGTTCGTCGAAATTGATGAACAGGAAGACCGTTCCAACAAGAAGAAGATGTCTTCTGAAATGAAGAGTCTCGAAATGAAGCCCACTGCAGCTATCCGTCACAAGGCTTCTCTTGCTGAAGAAACTCAGGAAGAACTGACTGAACGTATCCTTAAGGAACTGGAAGAACAGAACCTGGCTTTCGAACGCGAAGCTGCATCCCAGATGTGTACCCGTTGCAACCGCAACCTGGTGTCTCCGGAATTCTGGGTCGATAAGCATCTCGGTTACTGCGAAGAATGTGCATTCATCCTCAAGCTTGGTCAGTCCAAGGAAGCCCGCAAGGTGGAATACCAGCTGGGCGGCATGGGCGACTCCCTTGATGAAGAAGATGAAGATATCATGGGACCGGACGCAGACGATCTGAAGGCTGCCGAAGACGATCTCGCCGATCTTGATGATTAATGAATGAATCCACCGGCTTTCGTCGGTGGTTCTTTCTTTATGGCTATAAAAGTGTGGGTATAAAAAAAGACGGACTTTTGTCCGCCTTTTTTTGTATAAATGCAAGCGAGTTTGAAAAATCGCAGGTTAGCTAATCTTGCGCATAACGCCGATGACGCGGCCTGCAATGGCAAAGTCCTTGTCTTTCTTTACGATGATGGGACGGTAGCTGGGGTTTGCAGGGCGCAGCTCGACGTGGTCTGCGTTGGGGTGGTAATATTTGACGGTAGCTTCGTTATCGACCTGGGCTACGATGATTTCGCCGCGGTCTGCGGTTTTCTGCTGACGTGCAAAGATCAAATCGCCATCAAAGATTCCTGCGTTGATCATGGAATCGCCCTTGACGCGGAGTGCAAAGACGTCGGTACGGCAAGCTAGAAAATCGCGGTCGATGGTAACAGTACCTTCCAGGTTCTGCACTGCGAGAATGGGGGTACCTGCTGCAACTCGACCCACGATAGGAATTTCGATGGTGTTGCTGGGTGCCAGTTCCTTATTTTCGTCATCGTTGGAACCGATGATTTCGATACCGCGGCTCAGGCGGGGAGAACGGCTGATGTAACCCTTCTTGATGAGGGCTGCGAGAATGGAACGCACGCCATTGGTAGAAGAAATTTCAAAATGGTTGCCGATTTCTCGCACGGTGGGCGGCATCTTGTTTTCCTTGGAGTACTTCTTGATGTATTCCAGGATTTCTTCCTGACGGGAAGTCAGTTCCTTGCGGGAACTTTCGTTACCCTGCATAGAATCGTTCATTTCCATTATAAACCTCGCTTTTGAACTTTACATTTATAAATATAGTGTTCAAATGGATAATTGTCAATATGAACACTGCACAAAAGTGAGTTTTTTTCCTGTATACTGGTAGAACCAATTTATTTTGAGGTCCATCTAGTTTTTGGCCGTCTTTATTTCTAAAATCCGCGCCATGAAAAAGGTTGAAGTCAAGGATCGTTCCCTTATAAGCCTCTCGTGGCCTCTCATTTTGACTTTTGCCATTGGGATGCTCCAGCCCCTGATGGATAGCTGGTTCCTTTCCCGAACGTCGGAAACGGCTGCGGCTGGGGTCGGCGCCATGATGCCTGTTCTTGCCGCCCTTTTTACGGCCCTCAATGCCCTGGCCCAATCCGGTGCCAGTATCGCATCGCAGTTTATCGGGGCCAATCAGAAAAGTCACGCCCGTTCGACGCAGTCCATGGTGTTGGTGGGCAGTCTGATTCTTGGATTTGCCCTCAGCTTGATCATTTGGCCCATTTCGGGGTACATTCCCAAGTGGATGGGGTTGGATGCGGAGCCTGCTCAATTTGCAAAGCAGTTCTTGTCCGTCGTCGCTTTTGGTTTTGCCTTCAGGTCTGCGCAGTCGACGTTGACGGCCCTTATTGCTACCCACGGGTTGACAATTTGGAATTTGCTAGGCAATTTAGTGACCATTATTTCCAATGCGGCCATGAACTATGTCTTTTTGGAAGGCTGCTTTGGCTTGCCGAAGATGGGCGTGTATGGCGTCGCCCTGGCCACCGCGCTTTCCTGGTTGATTTCTTCTGGAATCTTGTGGTGCGTTTTGCGGTATAAGGTGGAACATCAGACTCACCGTCGCGACCTGAAACGTTCCCGCGCCATTTTGCCGGACTGGATCCGAATTGGATTGCCTGCCGCTGCGGAACCCATCAGCTTTCAGCTGTTCCAGGTTTTTATTACCGCCATGGTTGTGTATGTGGGAACGACTGCCATGACCGCCCGCGTTTTCGCAGGTAACTTTGCCGCACTTTCTGTGATTCTTGGAATTGGCCTTGGTCATGGAAACCAGATTCTGGTAGCCCATCTGGTGGGGGCCCACGATTTTGAAAAGGCCAACAAGAGGGTCTATCAGACCCTTGCCATTGGCGTGGTCAGCGGTCTGGTGCTGTCCATTTGCATGGCCCTGATGGGGGAGCATCTCATCGGATTCTTTACGGATAATCCCGACGTCATTAAGCTTGGATGCCTTTGCCTTTGGTGCGATGTGGCGGTGCAGCCTTTCAAGGCGGTGAACTTTATTGTGACCACGTCCTTACGGGCTTCGGGCGATTCCAAGTTCCCGGCCATTGTGGGAGGCGGCATGATGTGGGTCCTGGCGGCTCCGACTGCACTGTTCCTGGCTTTTGTTCTGGACCTTGGGCTGGTGGGTTTATGGCTCGGCATTGCCTGCGATGAATTCTACCGTTCCATTGCAAACATTTGGCGCTGGCGTAGCGGCCGTTGGAAATCCAAGGCTGTGGTGTAAAGCTAAAAAAGCTATCTTTACACCGAATTATGGAATCCTTATCAGAATTTTTAACCTTCGCCCACTCGCAAACCCTTAACGTTTTTCACAAGGTCAAGGGAGAGGCCATCCACGTAAACGGAGCGACGATTCCGCTTGCGGCCATGATGGTGGCGACTCGTTACTTGAAGAATCCGGAGCCCATTATTGTGGTGGCTAGGGATTACCGAAGTGCCGAGGCATGGGTTGAAAATCTGGAAAGCCTGGTGGGGGAGCAGTTCGTGCGATTCTTCCCTTCGGTGGGCCTGAAGCCTTACGAAAAGAAGGTTCCTTTTGAGGGTGTCCTAGAAGAACGTCTAAAGTTTTTTCGAGACGTAGATAAGTACAATTCCAATCATGGGGAGGCGCCCTTTATTACGGTTTGCCCCCTGGATTCCTTTATCATGCGCCTGCCCAGTCCGGGTGCCGTGATGAAGAACTGCCTGAATTTGAAGGTGGGTGACGTTCTTGAACCGTCTACGCTTCGCCCCTGGTTCATGGACCACGGTTTTGTGGAACAGCCTGTGGTTAGCGGGGTTGGGGAGTTCTCGGTTCGCGGTTGTATCGTTGACGTAAACTGCCTGCTTTACCCGCACCCGATCCGAATTGAATTCTTTGGCGACGAGATTGAATCCATACGAAGTTTCGACATTTTCAGCCAGCGTTCCGTGGAGCAGATGAAGCAGGTTCAGCTGTACCCCATGGGAGAATTTACCATTCCCGAAAAGGAACTGTCTCGCTATAATGGCGAACAGGAAGGGCTCTGGTGGCACCGCGGTCGCTATGAACGTCTGGAAAGAAGTCTGCTGGATTACTTGCCGGGAGCCTCCCTGGTTTTCGAGGAACTTTCCCTGCTTTCGGAACAGGCATCCAAGACTTATTATGCTTACGAGGCAGCCTACCATGAAGTGCGTCTGGTGGATGAAGAAGCCTGCGCTCCCAGCGATTTGATTTACAAGATCGGCGAACTTTCCCGCGGCTTTGTGGGGCGCGCCTCCATGGACATGACCCGCGTCAAGGTGGATGACGGCAACTGGTTCGATCTTCATTGTAAGCCTCAGGATTTTTCATCTCACGGAACCGAACTGGTGGAACGTGAAATTGAGGAATTCACTGCGGCGGGCGGCACCGTTTATGTTGTGGCCCCCACCCAGGGGGGCCTAAACCGTTTGCGTCTTGTTTTTGGCAATTACCCCATCGAAGAATATATCCTGGGCAATATGACCGAAGGTTTCTGGCTTGAAGAAGACAAGGTCGCCTTCTTGACGGAAACTCGAATTTTCAATCGTCATTCCAATAAGGTCCGCAAAAGGAAAATCGCTGGCTCTGTTTCGGGTGCGTTAATGGTGGAATCCCTGAACCGCGGGGATTTCGTAGCCCACGAAGATCATGGGGTTGGCCGTTATTTGGGCCTTGTCCGTGTAGAAGTGAACGGCGGCATGGTGGACTGCGCCTTGCTGGAATATGCCGGCGGCGACAAGCTGAAATTCCCTGTGGCGGACCTTCAAAAAATTGAACGTCTCGATAACGGCGAAAACGAACCGAAGCTAGATAAGCTGGGCGGCAAGAGCTGGGAAAATGTCAAGAAGCGTGTCAAGCAGAAGGTCATCCAGATTGCCCGCGAACTGGTGGAACTTTACGCCAAGCGCGAACTGATCGATGGTTTTGAGTTCCCGCCTGATGATAGTCTGCAGCGTGAATTTGAAGACGCCTTTGAATACGATCCCACACCCGACCAGGTGAAGGCAACCGCCGATATCAAGAGGGATATGGAAAGCCATAAGCCTATGGACCGCCTGATTTGCGGTGACGTTGGCTTTGGAAAAACTGAGGTGGCCATGCGCGCCGCCTGCAAGAGTATCGCCAGCAAGAAGCAGGTTGCCGTTCTTGTTCCCACCACCATTTTGGCGGCCCAGCATTATGAAAATTTCATGGATCGTTTTGCGGGTTTCGGCGCCAACATCGCCCTGGTGAACCGCTACAAGACCACCAAGGAAAAGAAGGAAATTTTCAAGCAGGTGGCCGAAGGGAAGGTGGATGTTCTGATCGGAACTCACGCCTTGCTTTCTGAAAAGAATCAGTTCCACGACTTGGGACTTTTGATTATTGACGAAGAACAGAAGTTTGGCGTAAAGCAGAAGGAAAAACTCCGCGAGATGCGTCTGGCGGTGGACACCTTGAGCATGAGTGCCACGCCCATTCCCCGTTCCCTGCATTTGAGCATGACCGGCGTCCGCGATATTTCCTTGATCAATACGCCGCCGGTAAATCGCCTGCCTGTTGAAACCAAGTTGCTGAAGCGTGACGATGAAGTCATCAAGAACGCCATTGTAGACGAACTAGCCCGTGGCGGTCAGGTGTTTATCGTGAATGACCGCGTGCAGAACATTTACGATTTGGCCGACGAAATTCAGGAACTGGTTCCTAATGCGGTAATCGGTGTGGCTCACGGTCAGATGGACGATCGCGATCTGGAAAATTCCATGGACGCGTTCCTGTCTCGAAAGTTTGACGTTCTCGTAAGCACAAGCATTATCGAGTCGGGCCTGGACGTTCCTAACGCCAATACGATTATCATTATGAACGCCCATCATTTTGGCATCAGTCAGCTGTACCAGATGCGTGGGCGAGTGGGCCGCAGTAGCGTTCTTGCAAAGGCCTTGCTGGTGATTCCCGCCAAACATGAAATTTCTCCGGAATCCATGCGCCGCCTGAAGGCTCTGGAACAGTTTACGGACTTGGGCAGCGGCTACCAGCTGGCTATGCGCGACCTTGAAATCCGCGGTGCGGGCAACTTGCTAGGCCAGGAACAGCACGGCTTTATTGCCGAAGTTGGCTTTGAAACTTATGTGCGCCTGGTGAAGGAAGCGGTAGAAATGCTCCGCGGCGGTCCGCTGGAAAAGCCCATCCAGACTCGCGTGGAATTGGGTGTGGACGCCTACCTGCCCGAAGATTACATTCAGGATGGCCTTACCCGAATTTCGCTGTACCAGAGGATTTCCCGTGCGGCAAAGCCCAGCGATCTGGAAGCCATTGGCCAGGAACTGAACGACCGTTTTGGCCCTGTTCCCGAAGCGGCCAAGATGCTTTTGCTTGTGTCTGAAATTGGCCTGCATGCGGGCCGCCTGAAGATCCAGGGCTTGCAACAGAAGAAGGGGCTGCTTGCGGCCACCTTCGTGGAATCGCCCCCGGTTGGCCCCCGCGTGTTGAGCGAGATGTACGCCAACGCGTTGTTCCCCATGCGCATTATGGGCGGTTCACCCTTGCAGGTGGTGATTGAACTTGGCCGCGGCAAGGCGTCGGAACTGGCGGAAAACGCCTTGAAGCAGTTCAAGGCTTTTGATAAAATTTCGGTTTAACGGCGTGAGAGCCCCCGAAATTGCGATTTTTACTAACCAAACTCCGTTTTTTGGTGTAATTGGTTAGTAGTTTTTCATAAAAAAAATCCGTTCCGGGATAATTTGTGTTTTATTTTACTAACTAAATCTCTATTTTAAAGGAGTTTGGTCCGTAATCAAGACTCGCTACCCATAAAAAAGATACATACAAATTAAAATTTTACTGCCTAATTGGCCATTTGGCACCCGTTTGGTTAGTAAACCTGCGAAAACTGCCCATGAATTCGCTCCAAGCACTCCTGAATTCGGGAGGCAACGGCGGCTGAGGTGGAACAATCCGACGCTGATTCGCCTTTGGGGGTGTCTGTGCCATTTCGGGGTGGCACGTCTGCGCCGTTTGGAGTGTTTGCGTCGTTCGGTGAGAAACTTTCGTCGGCGTCGGTTTCAAAGCGGACTTGTTCCCGAGGGATTAGACCCATTGCGGCTGCCGTTGATTTTTTGCGGAAGGAGTCGGCGTGCAGCGAAAAGAGGGCCCGTGTACCCAGCTGTTGCAGTGTCGCCTTGATAATGCCAGCGTCCCCGCCGAAGCGGTGGAAAATGACCTGAGGGACCGGGGCGGTTTCCCGTTGACAGCATTCCACGTCTGCGATCATTTTCAATATCCTGCTGTAATCTCCGACGCAGTGAACCTGAATGGGGCGGTTTAGTTCCTGCGCCCACTTTACCTGTCTTTTAAAAATTAGCTCTTGAACTCCTGCGGACTCATATCCTTCAAAACGCTTGTCTAGCCCGCATTCGCCAACGGCATAATCGCCGCTACGGAGAATCTGTTCTAGGCGGTTCATTTCTGATTCGCTCACTTGGGCGGCGGCCATGGGGTGTACACCGAAGGCTTGTGTCCATTTCGTTGCGGACTGGGCGTGCTGAACGTCAGTGATTTTCATCAGTTCCATCGATTTTTCCCATTCCCAGGGCTCGCAAGCCACGTTGTTGAATCCGCAATCGGCTTGTAAGAGGGCTTTGGCCACATCGGCGGAGTGGGGGAGTCGTGACAAATGGAGGTGAAAATCGAACATGTGTCAAAATATAGACTTGCTTGGTCTAAAAAATGCCTTTTTTTTGCTCAAATTCTGTAAAAAAGGGTTGTTTTTCCAAACGAAAAAGCCTAATTTAGGGCTATAAGTTTTATCAATCCTCAAAAAAGGAGTTTCTAATGCGTGATTTGCTGGAAAAGGCACTGAATAAGGGTCTGTCTGTTTCTTTTTCTAATGAAGGTGGTTTCACTATCATTCGCATTGCCAAGGGTAGCGAAGTTGTTGCTAGCTGCAGCCTGGGTGTTGCTGACTTCCGCACCAGCGTCGAAGATTCCCTCCAGTCTCTCATGATGGATCTGGATCGCAAGGGTCTCTAATTTAAAGTCAAATTTTTTTTGCGAGCGCTCGGCTTAAGCCGGGCGTTTTTTTGTTTGGGTTTATATGTGGGAAGGAACGTTTAACCTTGGGAATAAAAAAAGTGCCTGGCGTTAAACCAGACACTTTTTCAGAGAAATTCTCTAATGTGATTAGTTGATGCGGCCAACCAGGTTGCCAGACAGCATGTAGTCCTTGGTAGAACCGTAGCTGTGGAAACCAGCAGAGAGGCTGAAGCGGTCGGTGAATGCCTTTTCCAGGTAGATTGCACCGAGAACGTCCTTCACATGCTTCTGCTTGTCGCTAACACCGAATTCCTTGTGTTCGTTACGGTCAGCAATGTATTCGGCTTCGACGATGATGCGGTCTACAACCTTGGTGTAGAAGGTAACACCGCCGGTAACCGGGATAACCAGGTCGTCGGAAACGTCCATGAGGGCGCCTTCAGCGAAGATGTCCATGGTGTTGGAGACAACCGGCAGGTTGAACTTGGCGGAAACGTTGTGCTTGATGTCTGCATCGGCGTCGTAGATGGCGTCGAAGAGGTTGCTGCGGTAAGCCAGCTGAACCTTCAGCTTTTCAAGCCCTTCGAGGCCGTGGAAGTTGAATGCAGCACGGATGTCGCCTCTGTCCAGATTTTCAGACTTGCTGATGAGAGACAGGTACAGGTCCATGTTGTCGCTCGGGGTGAAGCCGAACTGCAACTGGTTTTCGGAAGCCTGAGTGGAGAGGAAGCCGTTTACGTAACCATCGATGTAGCCACCGAAGTAGTCACCGCTCTTGTCAGTGTTGTCCCAACGACCCACCTTGAAGGTGAAGTAGTCGGTGCCCTGCATTGCCCATGCTTCGTCCAGGGAGAAGTAGTCGGCTGCTGCAGTTTCTGCGGAGCTGTTACGGATCTGTTCCTTCTTGACCTTCTTGTCGACGTTGTCGTCGGAGGACTTCAGGTCGCCGGGGTAGAATGCGAGGCCGATCTTGCCCTTGAAGTCTTCGGTTTCAGCGAGGACTGCAAAGTTAGCTTCTCCGTTCCAGGTTTCCAGGTTGTCGCTATACTTGTCGTTTTCGGAAGACCAGAATACCTTGCCTGCTTCCAATTCGAAGTCAGCGTTGATGTCGAAGTTGATCTGGTTAACAGACATCACTGCGTTTTCGATCATCTTTTTCTTTTTGCGCTTCTTCTTCTTGGGCTGAGCCTGTTCAGCAGCGGGAGCGGCTGCAACTTCGGCTGCAGGTGCTGCTTCGACGGCAGGTTCTGCGGCAGGAGCTTCGGCGGCCTTTACTTCTTCGGCCTTGGCTTCTTCTGCGGCAACAGCTTCTGCTGCGGGTGCTTCAGCGGCAGCGGCTTCGGCGGCGGGTGCCTGTTCGGCAGCGGCTTCGGCAGCCTTCACTTCTTCAGCGGGGGCAGCAGCGGCTTCAGCAGGAGCTGCTTCGGCGGGGGCGGCGACTTCGGCTGCAGGTGCTGCCTTTTCGGCGGCGGGAGCAGCGGGAGCGGCGGCCGGGGCTGCTACTTCAGCTGCAGCGGGAGCAGCGGCAGGAGCGGCTGCTTCGGTAGCAGCAGGAGCGGCCTTTTCGGCAGCGGGGGCAGCAGGCTGGGCAGCGGGAGCTGCGGCGGCGGGAGCGGCAGCAGGTGCTGCAGCGGGTGCAGATGCTTCAGGTGCAGCAAAGACAGCTGCAGCCATGATGCAAGAGGCTAAAAACATTTTCTTCATAGAGGGAACTCCTTTCACTAATTCCACGTTCAAATTTTAGTAAAAAATTTTGGCAGTATGGTAAAAAAAACTTTCCTTAGGGGTTTTTACTTTCATTTATCATTTAAAATGGCTAACTTTACGCTTCAAAAGAGGTGAATTTTGAAGAGATCTATCATTTTTGCATTGTTTTTTGCCGTTGCATTCGGTTTTTCACAAGAAACTCTGTCCGTTTATAAAAAGGTTGGCGGTACCGTAGACGAAAGTACCCCCGCAGCAACCCTCCAGCTTAATGACTGGATCAAGGAACTGCCCATTCCCCAGGATTCCGTAAAAAAGACCAAGATTGTCAAGGAAAAGGTGGAAGTCAAGGACAAGAAGGGCAATGTCAAGAAAGACAAGAAGGGACGCCCCAAGATGAAGACCGTCAAGAAGAAGGTGGTCTATTATGAAAAGGTAACTCCCTCTGAACCGCCCCGTTTCGTTCCCATCGATTGTAAGTATGGTGCCCTCTGGGTCAAGCGCGCCGACCTGGCCCGTTTCCAGCAGGCAGCCCAGGACCTGAGTGGCGAGTACGCCTCCGCAACCGGTCGCGTTGTCCTCAAGAAGTCTCCTACGAACCCCAGACAGTTTACCTTTATCATCCAGAATGGCCCCGAATCTGGTCGTGCCGAACTGGAAGCCAGCAATGTGGAAATGCGCGAAGCCGGCGGCCAGGGTCGCATGACCTATAGCGAAGAAGGCTGCACCGTTGACCTGGCAATCGCCAACCGTCGAGTGAAGGTGGCTCAGCGTGGCTGCTCCGAATACAACGTGGGCAACTACACTCTCGAAGGCGAATACAACGACTTCAGGGGCATCCGTCGCGTGGTCGAAACCTTCAACATGCCCGAACAGGCTTTCACCTACAAGTACTTCAAGTGGTGCGACAGCGGCTTTGATTCCTGCAAGGAAGAAAAGGATGAAAACGGAAAGGTGACCATCACCTGGAGTAAGGGCGGTAACGGCTTTATCGAACGTAAGGCTGGCGAAGAAGTCCATACCTATCGTCCCTTCGAACACGTGATTCCCCACAAGCGCGACTACTTCAAGGGTGAAAAGCCCGTGGCCATCAAGACCAAGCGCACCGATATTAGCGGTGAATGGTGGATCTGGTACTTCTACCCCAAGGCTGAACGATTCAGGATGGTTCGTGCCGGCATGCGTGAAGACATCGCCCAGATGGAAATCTACGAGTAATTACAGCAGGTCAGACACTCTAACTTTATGAACAAGGTTATAGAACAGTCCCGCATTCTATTTCTGGATACAAGCGCAGTTGTCCGCCTGCTCCAGATGCATCCGGACTTCTATCCTGTCGTTTCGTCGGTGCTGGACTATGCTTACGAAAAGAACGTCACGATTCTGACTTCTAGCGTCACCCTGTTCGAACTTTCCCGCAAGGCCTGTGTGGCAGGGGAGGGCGTTCTTGCCCGCCAGTACCGTGAGTTCTTTGAACATTCCCAGAACGTTAAACTCTGTGACGTGAATGGCGAAATCGCGGTGAAGGCTGCAGAACTTTTTGCATCTGCCAATCGTACAAACCACAAGCTTTCCGAAGAAGATTCCCTGCGACTGGCCACGGCATTCGTGAACGGAGCGGATTGCATCCTTACCGAGAATGTGAACTTTGCGAACTCTACGGATATACCCGTGGTAACGCTGGAAGAAGTTTTATAATTATATTTGCGCCCGACAAAAGAAGGACTCGATATGGCAAATGAATATAAGATGCAAATGAACCTGACGTCTCGTCTGGACAAGTATTCCCTGAAGCTGCAGCAGCTCATGGTGAAGTCCAAGTTCACCCTCAAGGCTATGGAATACGGCGCAACCCACGGCATGCTCCGCGACCTGATCAAGTACGGTGTCGAAATTGATGGTGCATTCAACAGCGTTGGTGACTTCTGCTTTTCTAAGACCACCTTGCCTCTGGAAGAATACGCCCTGGACATGACTGTTCAGTTTGATGCAGTGACTCTCAATGCCCGCCTGATGAGCATCAACATCTCTACCAAGCGCGTTAAGGATGGCAACACCGAAACGGAATATTCCTTCAACTTCGAAAAGGATGCAGACAAGGATGACTTCGACCTGGTAATCCCTTACTTCAAGGTCAAGGAAGCCGAAGAAGAAGACGATCCCAACAAGGTTGAAATGGGCGGCCTCCAGGATCTGGTCTCTGAATTGGAAGGCGGTGGAAAGGGCAAGTTCAAGAAAAAGAAGAAGCGCCCCTTTATCTACTACGATACATACTTCACCATTGAGTAATTTTGAATTGAGCCGCACTTTGTTAGTGTGGCTTTTTTCTACATTTTCTCTTGTAAATTTACTGGAGTTAATATGCCTAACTACTCTACCGTTATCGGTCTCGAAATCCATTGCCAGCTCGCTACCAAGACGAAGATGTTCTGCGGTTGCGAAATTGAAGTGAACACTACTCCTAATAAGCACGTTTGCCCGGTTTGCCTGGGTATGCCCGGTGCCATGCCGGTTCCCAACAAGCAGGCTGTGGAATACGCTATCCGCTTGGGTCTCGCTCTCAACTGCGAAATCGACCTGAACGCTATGTGGACCCGTAAGAACTACTTCTATCCGGACCTTCCCAAGGGCTATCAGATTACCCAGACTGGCGGTCTTCCGGTGTACGACCATCCCATCTGCAAGAACGGCTGGCTGGAAATCATCAAGGCTGACGGCACCAAGAAGCGCGTGGGCATTACCCGTATCCACATGGAAGAAGACGCCGGTAAGCTGATCCACGACATGAGCCCCACCGACTCTCACTTCGACGCAAACCGCTGCGGTACTCCGCTTTGCGAAATCGTGACTGAACCTGACATCCGTAGCCCGGAAGAAGCTGTGCTGGTCCTCAAGAAGATCAAGCAGACTTTGGAATACACCCGCGTTTCCAATGCTAACATGGAAAACGGCAACATGCGCTGCGATGGTAACATCTCCCTCCGCGCTTCCGAAGACGCTCCTTTCGGCACCCGTGCAGAAATCAAGAACCTGAACAGCTTCACCAACCTTGAAAAGGCTCTGAACGCCGAATACTACTTGCAGTCCGCAACGCTCGACGCAGGCAAGGAAGTGGAACAGTGCACCAAGCGTTACGACCCCAATGCTGACAAGACTATCGTCATCCGCTCCAAGGAAGACGCTCACGACTATAAGTACTTCCCGGAACCGGACATGGTACGCCTCGTTACCGATCCTGCCTTCGTGGAAGAAATCCGCCGCACCCTTCCGGAACTGCCGGATGCACGTCGCGCCCGCTTCATGAATGATCTTGGCGTGTCTGAATACGATGCACAGGTTTTGACCGACGACCGCGACATCAGCGACTGGTTCGATACCGCTTCCAAGAACTGCAAGAACGGCAAGGTTCTCGCTAACTGGGTCATTACCGAACTCCTGGCCAAGATGAAGGATCTGGAAGGTGGCCTCGCTGACCTGAAGATCAAGCCGGAACAGCTCTGCGCCCTGGTGAACCTGATTGAAGACAAGACCATCAACGGTAAGATTGCAAAGACTGTCTTCGCCGACATGTTCGAAACTGGCAAGGATCCTGCAGATATCGTTAAGGAAAAGGGTCTGGTCCAGGTGGCTGATACTGGCGCTATCGAAGCTATTGTTCGCGAAGTTTGCGCAGCCAACGCTGCCCAGTTCGCAGAATTCAAGGCCGGTAAGGTGGCTCTGAAGGGCTTCCTTGTGGGTATGACCATGCGTAAGTCCGGTGGCAAGGCTAACCCGGGTATGGTGAACGAGATTCTCGACAAGCTGGCTCAGGAATAATCGGCCTAATCGCCACCCTTCGCTATGCTCAGGGCAGGCTCTGCTTCGCAAGTTGCTATGGCATTGAATCGTGTGTTTGCAATATTCGCAATTGCAATCGCCTGCGTCGCACTGACGCCGGCGGTTTCGTCTGCCGCCGACAAGCTGGACCAGTATGATTCCGCCTATGTCAATACCCTAAATATGACGGATGCTGAAATTGCCGAACTCTATGGTATTGATAGTACAAAGCTGGCGGAAGGTCCGACCTTGCAGGAACTGAACGAAGAGAACCCTAGCTATGTCAAACGCGAGTACGACCATAAACAGCAGGTCATAGTTGGTAGTGTCGTTATGTTGTGTGTAACCATCGCCATGGTGCTGATGAATAATTATAATCCGAAGAGGTAGTGAGGTATGAGGTCGCACCTTGCGGTGCTTTGAGGTGTGAGGTCTAGTTATTTTTGAGCGTAGTTATGTTGTGTAATAGCCTCATACCTGAAAGGGAACGGTAGTGACCGACCTCAAAGCGAAGCGACCTGAAAATTTTTAACAACAAGAGGTACAAAATGTCTTATACAGATGAAGCAAAAGAAAACTTCAAGGCTCTCACCAAGAATCCGTATCCCGGTCGTGGTATCGTTCTCGGCACCAGCCCCGATGGCAAGTCCTTCGTTCAGGTTTACTGGATCATGGGCCGCAGCGTCAACAGCCGTAACCGCGTTTTCGAAATGGAAGCTAAGACCGGCTTCATGAAGACCAAGGCTTTCGATGAATCCAAGCTCACCGACCCGCACCTCATCATCTACTATCCGGCTCGCCACACTGCTGATGTTCAGATCATCACCAACGGTGACCAGACTGATACTATCTATGACGCCATCAAGCTGGGCGGCACTTTCGAAAGCGCTCTGGCTACCCGTCAGTACGAAGACGACGCTCCCAACTTCACTCCGCGTATCTCCGGTATCCACTACAAGAACGCCCAGCCGGCTTTGTACAAATTAAGCATCCTCAAGTCTCGCAACAACTGCGAAGACGCTGGCTGCGAACGCGCTACTTTCGAATTCGAAAAGGCTCTTCCGGGTCTCGGCCACTTCATCAGCACCTACGTCACCGACGGCAAGCCCATTCCTTCCTTCGAAGGTTCCCCGAAGCTGATGCCCATCTTCGACACCGCCGAAGAAAACCTGAAGAAGTACTGGAACGCCCTGGACAAGGACAACAAGGTTTCCCTGATGGTCAAGGTCATCGACCGCAAGACCTTCAAGGCTAAGACTTTGATCGTCAACAAAAACAAGTAAACTTGTTTTTGTCTAGATCAAAGTCAATTATGAATTACGATGTATGAATTATGAGACTTAGTTAGGCGGCTTCTCCGCGACTATTATTCTCGTAATTCGTACTTAATAATTCGTAATTGGAAATGTTGTTGAAAAATGAAGGCCCCCTTTGGGGGCCTTTGTTTTTGTGGAATTGTTTCGCTATTTTTCAACAACATTTCCTAAAATGTGGTGGATTTTCTTTTTGTCGTAATATTCCGACGGATTGCTGATGCTGTAGAAAATCTGCTCTACCAACGCTTCGGTATTGAAGTCATAAGAGGGGAGTCGCAATAGGTAGCTTTCGATGGAATTGTCGAACCCCACCAAAACGGGACCGTATTCCGGCTGTTCCAATTTGATGTCGCCATCGTCATTCATTTCGATAAAGATGCCGGCCACTTCGTCGTTGACGCAAACCCAGGGAATGTTCGGCTTGCCTTGGCGGTCAGCGATTGCGCGCTGGGCCATAGACTTCAGTTTATCCTTTTCCAGGTTGCGGGCGTATGTTTCGACAGAATGCTTTTCCACATTCTTTCTGGCAATTTCCTTATAGTCCCAGGGACTTGCAAATTCATCGTCTGCGTAGGGGTGTACCTGCAGGCCCGAAGTCAACAGCCCCATAAGGCGATCCTTGGACCAGGAACTATTATGGTAGGGCGAAAAGTAGTTGATTTCCTTGACGCCCTGGCTCATCAGGTAGCGGCCTGTTTCCTGACCGGGATTTTCTCCGAAGGTGGAGTTGAAGAAGGTCCAGTTCAACTTTCGCAAGAATGTTTTGGGGACTGCATCTTCGGGATGCTCCCACCAGACGGCCACGGGATACTTGGCGTCGGCAAAAAAGTTTAACAGGGGCTGGAATCGCTGCACCAGCAGAGTGGACAGGACGGCTCCCACAGCGTTGGGATAGTCTGAAAGTCTGCGTTCCTTTCCGCTACGGTCTACGATCTTGCCTGTTTCATCATTAATGCCTAATAAAGATAGCTTGTACCGTTCTGCGCCGGCCTTTCTATATACTAGACGCAAAAAATCCAGTTCGCGTTCACTTTCTGGCGTAAAACCGCCCCAACTGTTGCATCGAGTTACAAAAATCACTTCGCTGAGGGGGGAAGTTTCGTTTACAACCCTGTTTTGGGCAAAGAAATATTGTCTGCCGGACTTGTTCAGGACTCCCTGGGAAACCTTTCCATCCAGGAATTTGCGCAAGGTGTTCTGGGCTACGTTGTAACGCAGGGCCAGTTCCTTGGACTGGGGGAGGGACTTAGACGGCTTGAGGAGTCCGCGCTCGAAATCGCGGTCAAAAGCTTTTGCCAGACGTTCGGCCACAGTTTCGTGAACCATGGGTATATTCTGGCTGATCAGTTCCTTTCCCCAGAAGCACCCCTTTCCTTGAATTTTGCAGATTTTTCCTTCTTCCGTCAGTTCTTTCAGGGCGGACTGTACCGTACCCGAAGACGTGTTATAATGCTTCATCACATCTCTGATAGAAGGAAGGCGGTCTCCATCTTTATGGGGAGTATCCAATAAAATTTGCTTAATCCGGTTCTTCACGGACTACAAAATAAAAAAAAGCCTGTACAATATTGCTACTGTACAGGCTTTGTTGTTTGGGGTTGGAGTCTTTTTTAGAGCTTGAAGTCTACGCGGTAGCGGGCTGCGTTAGCCTTGTTCACCATTTCGCCCTTGGCGTTGAAGGTGCCGCGAGAATTCTGGAGCTTTGCTGCAGGAGTGAGCTTCTTGATGGAAGACGGATCTTCAGAAGCGCTAGAAGCCGGATTGGCGGAAGCGCTAGAGGAAGGATCCTGGCTTGCAGAGCTTGTAACGGGGCTGGGTTCTGTATCCTGGGGAACCACGCCGTTGAAGCTTTCCTGACCCTTCTTGGTGAGGGCGAGGATCATCATGCCGTCCTGTGCGTAAATGTTCTTGGAGCTGATGTAGACTCGGTTGCCGTCAAAGGTCCAGTTACCCTTGAGCCAGCGGGAAGAGTCGAAAGAATCGAAGTTATCAACCCAGTCCAGAGTGAAGTCGGAACCGTTTTCGCCCTGACCCGGAGTGTACTTGTAAACCTTGACCCAGTTGATGAACTGGTAAACGGGGAGGATGGAATCGTCCCACGGGCCAACCCAACCTGCATCGGTATGGGACCAGAGGTTGAAACGGAGACCCTGGGGCTTCTTCTTCAGGTCTACGACCTGATCTGCACCCTTGCTGTTCAGTTCGCCAGCCTTGGTTCTGCGGACTTCAACACCATCAATAATCCAGGCCACGTAGTCCGGAGTCCATTCCATGACGTAGGTATGGAAGGCGGTGTTCACGGCGGGGCTCATGGGATGAAGCTTTTCGCTGTACTGCTTTCTGTCGGCGCAGCCATCGGCAGGACCGTAACCGGTAATGATGTTGGACTGGAATTCATTGGGGTTCTTGCCCAGAATTTCGATATCCACTTCGACCCAGGGTTCGTCGCAGCCAATGTAAGAATCGTTGTGGTAGAGGAACATGGAACTGACGGTGCCGGAACCGGCTGCCATCTGCATACGGGCTTCGAAACGACCGTATTCGTAGGTGTCCCTAGTGTAAAGTTCGGCGCCAGAGTAGTCCCTGTCGTTGGTTTGTGCGGAAACGGCTGCTGCAGCCATTGCCAAGAGAGAGAGAGATTTTTTCAGGTTCATTTTGACTCCTTTTCTACACCGGAATCAAACATATAAACTGTCTAACTTTATAACAAGTTTAACGAGTGTTAATTTCTCAGCACTGTATCGATTGATGGGTTGTCTGGCAACAAAAAAAGGTAGCCTTCTCCCAATTGGAAGGCTACCTCTCTTTGTCCCCCAAGTGATAATGCTCTCCTATAAGAGGTGTCGGACAGAGAGCGTTTCTCCTTCTCAGGTATTCATAAAATAATAAGTTGGTATGATTAAAGCCATAGCCCATATGGGCTATATAAATGAAAAAAGGCAGGGTAAACTGCCGTTTTTTCGTGATTTTAGTCAAAAATGTTTTGGATCGCCTCTAGGAGAATCTGCTTGAGGTTGGGAGATACTCCTCCGATAAAACGCTCCAAGTCATTTCTTGTAAAGTTTGGATGGTATTCGTAGAATATCTTCACCTGTTTCTTTACTTCGTCCAAATTCCCCTTCTTGTTGTTGCAGGCAATTACAAAAAGCCTTGCAAAGGGGATTTCGGGGTGGAACATCAGTACTTGCCTAGAAACTTTTTCGCAGAAATCGTAATTCCCCTGGAGGAAATAGATCATGGCCTTGGCTACGAATTGGAATGGCTGGTCCATACCGTTGGGGACAAGGCGGGCAATTTCATCAAGCTGCTTTAAGGCGTCTTCTTCGCGGCCCATGAGCATATACAGCTGGACCAGCAGGCGGCGGCACATGACGTTCAGCGGGTTGGACAGCAGGATGCCCTCGAAGTAGACGATAGCTTCGTTCTTCTTGCCCAACAGGATATTGTAAAGGGCCATGGTGAACATGGAATAGGCCGATGAGGGGTTGTTGCGCATGGTATCGCAAGCCAGTTCCCCAATTTTCTTGACGAATTCCTCTCCGTTTACCCAGTTTTCGGAAATTCCCAGGTAGTAGATTGATGCCTGACTGCACAGGACGTAGTTTCTGATGTCTCCTTCCACCGTGAGGGACTGAAGCATCGACATGCACTTTTCGAAACAGTCCCTGCTGCGGTTTTCACTCTTTATGATGGAGTATGACGTGGCGTACCACCAGGCGGGGGAGGCATTGGAGTTTTGTTCGAGAACCTTGGCTGCAGAAATGATCATGTTGCGGAACAGCACGATTGAATACTGGTCTGCGTAAAGATCAATTGCGCTTGCGTCATCCAGTTTAAGGTTCTGTGACCAGATTATAGCCTTGTTGTTGCCCTGGAGCAGTGAAATAAATGCCTGGTTGCCGTCTTGGGAAGCCGAAATTTTAATTTGATAGGTTGAATCCTGTACAATTTCGTCTGACAATCCGGTATTGATTAGGAACAGGCGGTATTCCTGGAAGTTTTCTACGATGCCGTGGAACAGTTCATAGACAAGGGGATGGTCCTTTATGTCGCTGTCGTGGATGACGCGAATGCGGACTTCATCGGAATTAACCCAGTTTTCGGCCGTTTCTGCGACTGCGGCTACTGCTTCCGTACGGTTTGAAACTTCTAGCGTCTTGTAGATGTTGGCCAGGTGGATTTTGACGGTGTTTTCTGAAATATTCAAGGCACGACAAATCTCGGCGTTTGTCAACCCCTTGCGCAGCAGGTCGAGAACTTCGAGCTGCCGGTTAGTCAATCCCTGTACTTTACACCTCTCGGACATCGTGCCAAATTTAGTCTATCGTTGACATAAAAATTGAATTTTTTCGGGAATGTTACAAAAAAAACATAAATATTTTGAAATTTGGGAGGGATGCTCCCTAAAAACGAAAAACGCCTGCGTTGAATATTGCGCAGGCGTTAAAATTTTTTTTGTGCGGTTAGTAGAGCAACTTGGAGGTTACGAGGATGTTGTCGAAACTTCCAGAAGTGTAGGCACTGCCTTCTCCGTCAGAAGTACAGCAGTAACTCTTATAGCCCACCAGGATTGAATTGCCATAGGCGGCATAGTATGTTCCTCTTGTAGAGGGTGTGTAGACCGTGGTGGTGGCGGTTTCGCCAATCAGTTCCCCATTGACATACAGGGAAATGGAGGTGCCGTCCCACTGGGCGGCGATCTTGTTCCAGCCTTCCTTGAAGGTGTACTTACCGCTAACCTTGATATAGCTGTCAGGCAAATTCTTGTAGAATACCAACTGATCGTTGACTTTCAGGATGGTCATTCGGCTTTCGTCGGTTCCGACCAGGGCTGCCTTGTACATGGATTCGAACTGTTCGCCGGGCTTGAATGAAAATTCAAAAGTACCCCGGGGAATTTTTTCGTCTAAGGCCGCCAATACGATTTTTTGCCCGTATTCCAGGCTTGCTGCCATACCGCTTTCGCCATCAATGAGTGTGACTCCGTAGTTCTTTCCGCTGTCGAAGTCTTCAAAGAAGATGATGTCGTCATCGGAATTTTCGCTGCTGGAGGATTCTTCGACGATTACATCTTCACTGCTGGAGGATTCCTCGATGATCACTTCTTCACTGCTAGAGGAATCCTCGACGATCACTTCTTCGCTGCTGGAAGATTCTTCGATAATCACTTCTTCGCTGCTGGAGGAAATTTCTTCATCCTTGTCTTCTATGGAACCTTCGTTCTTGTAGCGGGGGATGATGGAAATGCGAATCTGGTCGTATGCGCCACTGGTTGTCAGGGGGCTATACATACCGGGTCCTTCCATGCAGCAGGAACTCTTGTAACCGGCGACTAGCAAGTTGCCGAAAGGCTTACCGCGGTTAGAGGGCTTGTAGCCTTCTGTATGGGCAATCTTTGCCACCAGCTCGTCGTTCATCCAGACGCTCAGGTAGCCGTCACCCCACTGGCCGGCGATCTTGTTCCAGCCTTTCTTGAATTTGGCGGGACCCATGACGTAATAATGCTTGTCGGCGTGATTTTTCTGGAATACGAGCAGGTTGTTCATGACGAAGAAGTGGATGCGTGCTTCGTCGTTACCCAGGAGGGTTCTGTCCAGGTTGAAGAAATCTTCTGCTGGCTTGAACCAGAATTCGATGGTGCCCTTGGACATTTCGTCGACCATGTTAATGGTGAGGGGAGCGACTTCACCGGATGCGAGGGCGACGCCCTTGCCGCAGACGCCGTCTACAAGGGTTCCTTCTCTATAAATGCCTTCCATTTCATCGAGAAGCAGAGTGTATTCGTCGATGTGGAGGCTGTTCTTGCAATTTAAATTAGTCTGGATGGATGTTTCACCGGTATGGAGTACACCATTGCTTTCGAAATATTCGCTGACACCATCCGTTTCCAACTGCTTCCAGAGGGCGCTGGGGGTTGCGACGGATGTTTGGCTGGGGTGACTATTGTTGGCGATAGAATCGTTTACGTCGGAGCAGGCCATAAGGCTCAATGCTGCGGCGACCGGTACTAGGAACTTCTTCATTCTTTACTCCAATCTAAATGAATTCTGTTGTCCTGTTGGGAAATTCATGTCATCCGCCGTAAAATATACATAAAACTTACACTCTAAAAAAAGGGTGGAAAGTGTTAAAAGGGCTACGTGCTGAAATATGATGACATTAATCACGGAAATATTTGATTTTTTATGAATTGAATTGAAAACTATGACTTGCTTTTTTGAGCACTAGTTATTATATTAAATGGTGTACAAAAGTGCATTTGTTTTTTGCGGGCAATTATAATGGACGTAAGGGAAAAGTTGAACATTTTGGCGGATGCGGCGAAATACGATGTTTCGTGTTCGTCTAGCGGTTCCAATAGGAACACTCCCAAGGGCGGGATGGGGAATGCCTGCCAGGCGGGTATTTGCCATACATGGGCGGCGGACGGCCGTTGCATTTCCCTTTTGAAGGTGTTAATGAGTAATGCCTGCAAGTATGATTGCGCCTATTGCGTCAACCGTCGTTCCAATGATATTCCCAGGGCGACTTTTACGCCTAAGGAATTGATCGACCTGACGCTGGAATTCTACAAACGTAACTATATCGAGGGCTTGTTCCTCAGTTCCGCCGTGGTGGGGAGTCCTGACGCTACCATGGAAATGCTCATCAAGGTGGCAAAGGAACTGAGGACTGTCCATCGTTTTGGCGGTTACATCCATCTAAAATCCATCCCGGGGGCTTCCGAAGCGTTACTGCACGAAGCGGGACTCTATGCTGACCGAAGTAGCGTGAATATTGAGATTCCGTCGGATAAGGCCCTGCAGTACCTGGCGCCCGAAAAGAATCATGCGTCGGTGTATCGCCCCATGAACTATCTGGCAGAGCGCAAACTGGAATACAATCCAGGGAAGGGCGTGTCCCGTTATAGCCCGAAGTTCCTGCCTGCGGGGCAGACGACCCAGATGATTGTGGGGGCGTCTGGCGAAACGGATTTTCAGATACTGACTTTGTCTAACGGTTTCTATATGCAACAGCAGATGAAACGCGTTTATTTTTCGGGCTACGTTCCTATCAATGCCGATAAGAGGTTGCCCGTTATAACCACCAAGCCGCCTCTGGTCCGTGAACATCGTCTGTACCAGGCTGACTGGCTTATGCGTTTCTACAAGTTTCAGTATAACGAGATTCTCGATGAGGCCCATCCCAATCTTGATCTGGACCTTGATCCGAAGGTGGCCTGGGCCTTGCGACATCCGGAAATGTTCCCTATCGACATTCAGACTGCGGACTACGAAATGCTTTTGCGGGTGCCGGGTATCGGAGTTAAATCCGCAAACCTTATTGCCAATGGCCGGAGGTTCTGTAAAATCCGTCTGGAACAGCTGAAGAAGATGGGGGTGGTCATGAAGCGGGCCAAGTACTTCATCTACCATCCGGATACGCCTGCCAGTTTACGCCGGCTTTACCCTGAGATGGTGCGCCCGTTGTTGGTGGGGCCGTCGCAGCCTCTGCAATTGAATATGTTCGACGCCCTGGACTCTAGGCCAGCGATGCTGCCAGCTCATGCGTAAGCTTATCTCTGAGTTTGTCTCTGTAAGCCTGCCCCAGTAAGCAAGTTTCAATGGGACTGTCTTGGAAAATCTGTTTTATGAACCTTTAACTTTTAGTGGCTAGATATAATGTCTCTTAATATTTCTTACGATTCGACTTTTGATGGATTCCTTAGTGTTGTGTTCGAAATCTACCGCCAGCGCCTGGTGGTGGGGAACATTACGCCTGACCGTAGGGCGGGGGAGGATGCGGACTTGTTTATGCAGCCTTTCTGGGTGGAAACGTCCGAAGATTCTGCCCGACGTCTGAAACGGGCCATTGTGAATGCCGCCAGCGAAGATGTGCTGTGGATGTTGGATGTGGTGTTCCGTTCCGAGGTGGAGGGCGTTGAAATGCAGATGCTCTCCTACCTGCGTAAGCTGTTTGCGGGCCTTGATCCGAATTATGGTAAGAATATTGCGTCGGCTGAAATGCTCCCGCTGTACAAGATTGCCCAGGCCGTCCGCCGAGAAATCGGCGACATGCGCGGCATGGTCCGTTTTTCTAAAACGGACGACGGCTGTTACTTTGCGGAAATTGAGCCGAAGTACGATATCGTGACGTTGTTGACGGACCATTTTCTGCGGCGTTTTGTGAACGAGCGCTGGGCAATTTACGATTCAAGGCGAAATTATGGTGTCTATTACGATGGGCGTTCTCCTCAGGAGGTTACCATTCCCAATTTGAAGGCCCTGAAGGCGGGCTTGCCGCCTGATGCCATAACCCAATTGTGGAAGGACTATTATAACGCCATATCTATCAAGGAACGCGAGAATCCGCGGTTGTTGCGGCGGTGCCTACCGGTGCATTATTGGAAGCATATGCCCGAAAGGGATTTTGCCAATCAACTTTCGGCTCATTCTCCACCGCAGGTTTCGTTGCCGTCGAACGTGGCCAAGGCGAATTCCCTGGCGCGTCTGGCTAGTTTTTGATTTGTTGAGCGAATTTCTCCGGATAATGGTATAATTTTTAACACAGAAGCCTATTTCAGTCAAATAATTGTATCTTTCTTTTGGATAAGAATTAATGGAGAAAATGCGTAATGACTATGGCGTCTGCAAAACCGGGATTTTTTGTACAGGATCGCTACCTTTACAGCAAAGACAACGAAAAGACTATCTTACGTGGCGTAAACCACATGTTCATCTGGACTGATCGCGAAGGAAAGACCATTCCTGAAATCGCGAAGACCGGTGCCAATTGTGTGCGCATTGTCTGGAACACCCGTGGCCGAGTGAGTGATTTGGATAATATCATTGGTCTCTGCATTGCCAACGGTATGATTCCCATTCCCGAAATTCATGATACCACCGGTAACTGGGAAAAACTCCCCGAAGCTTTGGATTACTGGCTCAGCGAAGAAATGATGCAGGTGATCGCCAACCACCAGCAGTACCTGATTATCAATGTCGGTAATGAACCTGGTGATGAGGTTGTGCCTGCCGAAGACTTCTTCCTGGCGTACAACACCATCGTTACCAAGATGCGTGCTGCCGGTATCCGCATTCCCATCATGATTGATGCTGATATGTGGGGCCAGAGCGAAAAGAACTTGCTGGAAGTGGGGCCGAGGCTTTTACAGGCTGATCCTGAACATAATTTGCTTTTCTCGATCCATATGTGGTGGCCTTCGGAACTTCATAATCCAGAAACTACAGGGTATGCAACCGTCGAAGACCGCGTCCGTGGAGTCCTTAAGGCTTCTGTCGACAAGAAGTTGCCCTTGGTTGTGGGTGAATTTGCTCCTGTTGCCGTAGGTGGCGCCAAGGAGATTCCCTATAAGCTGATTATGTCGGAAGCGGAACGCCTGGACATTGGCTGGTTGGCATGGAGCTGGGGCCCCGGTAACTTCGATAGCCCCGAAATGGATATGACGATCCATGGTTCTGTAAATACCCTGGTTGGCTGGGGTAAGGAAATCTGTCTGGATAGCCCCAACGGTATCCAGAATACCAGCATTATTCCCAATTTTATCCAGAACAAGGATTATGTGACTGGCTCCCTTTCTGTGGGGACGAACTTGATCCAGAATGGTGAGTTTTCTTCTGAAGAGGCTTTGTCTGGCTGGGTGACGGACTTCTGGGGCGGTAAGGCCGAGGTTTCTGTAAAGGATGGTGCCGCAAACTTCGTAATCAAGAAGGCTGGCAAGGAATCCTGGAATCTGCAGTTCAAGCAGCGCCTGTCTATGCGTCATGGCGTTACCTATGTTTTTAGCATGCGAGCCAAGGCCGACAAGCCCCGTACTCTCCATGTGAATATCAAGAAGGACTCTGACGAATATACGCCCTATGCAAATGGACGTATTTTGGACTTGAGTACCAGCTGGCAGAACTTTAGCTGGAAGTTTACCATGAAGGAAGAGTCTGACCCCGAAGCACTGCTGATTTTCGATATGGGTGGCGTTCCCACTTCCTGGAGCCTTGCTGATATCAGCCTAGTTCAGGCTCGTAGCGTGGCGGATCGTCTAAATCGATCATTCCAGCGCAATGTGCAGAAAAATTCCGGCTATTTCAATTCTCCCAACGTTCCTTGGGAACTGCACCTGTACTCTACCAAGGGTGAACTTCTTGAAGTTCTGGACCGTGGCAAGGGTGGCGAAGGTATGCGTCAGTATCCTAAGACCGAACGAGGTGGCATCCTTGTGGTCAAGGAAGTTAAGCTCGGATAGCGATTCCTGATACTAGGAAATTTTGAATGCGGATTCCGTCGGCGTGTGCTGGCGGGATTTCTTGTTGCGTTAGCGTTGTATTGTTTGCGTTGTATTGTCTGCATTGTATTGTTTGCATTGTACCGTTAGCATTGTATTTTCGCTTTTGTATCATAGGTTTTTCTATCGCGATTTTGCCTAATTGGTTCTGAAGTTTTAACATTGTGCTGTTTATCACGTATTTTTGCAATGTTTGTATCATGAAAATACTTGAAATGTATGAAAACCTTAGATTGGTTCTTGTAATACGAAAAAAAATAAGCTAATTTTGTATCATAAATATTTGAATCCTTTTGATACAAAACTATATTCATCATAACATGAAACAGGTCTTGGAATACGTCAGCTATCGCGATTATCTGCGCGATTATTACCAGGAACGCAAGGCGCGTTCTGGTTTTACCTGGCGTGACTTTGCTAAGGCTGCCGGATATTCGTCGCCCGTGTTCCTTAAGTTGGTGTGCGACGGTAAAGCTAACCTTAGTGATGTGGGGACGGAACGAGTTGCTGCCGCTATCGGCCTTGCCGGTGTCGAACTGCAGTACTTCCGTCTGATGGTCAATTTTGACCAGACCAAGGATTCTCTGATCAAACGTAGTCTTTATAACTCCATGCGTGCCCTCGCAAAGGACAACTCCATGGAAGTTATGGGGGAGGAGGCTTACGTTTACTACGAAGACTGGCTGAATCCGGTCCTTCGTGAGATGGCACCCAGGATGCACGGCGCTTCCCCCACCAAGATGGCGGGACAGTGCGTGTTTCCTGCGGATGCCCAGAGTGTGAAGCAGTCCCTGGATCTTCTTGTGAAGACCGGTTTGCTCCAGAAAGATGAAAAAGGTGAGTATCAGAAGTCGTCGAAGTCCGTTACCACGGGAATCCGTGACGGGGAAAGCATGGCGATCCGAGAAATGCATCGTCAAATGGGCGATCTTGCTGTAAAGTCCCTGGATCAGGTTTCGATGGACGAACGAGATGTGTCTGGCATGACAATCGGTATATCCAAGGAAGGCTTTTTCCGTATCAAGAATGAAATTGCCGATTTCCGTAGACGCATCGCCGCCATTGTCATGGAAGATGACGATGATGATCGAATCTACCGCCTTAACTTGCAGTTGTTTCCGCTTACGAAGCCTGCTAAATAGGAGGGGTAGCTTTGTGAAGATGTTTTTGATTTTCTTATTTTCGCTTGTGATGCTCCTTTGCGGATGCAGCCCGGTTGAAACAGCCGGCGGTGTCAGTGAAGAAACCAATTCCGTTTCTGGAGTCCTCGTCGCCGCTGATGGAAATTTTGCAAGAAATGTCGTTATTCACGCCCGTCACAGTGCTAAGTCTGACCAGCTGTTTGTTGATACGACTGATGAAAATGGTGCTTTTGGCTTTAGCATCAAGGAATATGGAGAGTACGTCCTGTCTTCTCATAAGGCTGGACAGGCCATATACGAGACTTTTGTGTACTCCGGTTCGGATCTGAAAATGAGTTCCAAGATGACCACGGTCAAGACGATTCAGGGCAATCTGGTTTTGGATGGTGTTTCCAGTCCGGAGGACGCCAAGGTCGGAATTCCGGGCACGGATTGGGTTTCTTCTGTGAAGCCTACCGGGTACTTTGTCTTGAGCAATCTGCCGTTGGGAACCTATAATTTGACCGTTTCTTCGCCGGATCGTGAACGCTTTGATGATGCGGAATACACCCTTGTGCTGGAAGGTGATTCCTACTGGCTGAACGGTCCGCTCCCCAGGGGTATCGTTCACTCCGAGCCGGTTGATGTGTCCGTAAATTCTAAAGGCGTGTCTTATAATGGCGTTTCTGAAATTACGCTCCCCATGATCGATGTGGACTATAAGATTCAGTATGTGTGGACTATGGATTCTGTGCTTGCGTTGCCTTCTGATTCCGGAACCGGCTACTACCTTCTGGATGATATGGGGCACGAGACCGAGACGGTCTTCCTGTATGAGCCTGAATTTACCGAAGGTGTCGATGGCAAGGCAATCCGCTTCGTGGCTTCTGATTATGCTGCTGTAGATACCAGCGGCTTCCTGGATGTGGATTCCCTGACGGAACTGTCTATTGAAGGCTTCTTCAAGTTCAACAATCCTGAGGCTTTTGCGGTAGGTGAGTTCCAGAAGAATATCTTGAGCAAGCGGGGCGACGATTACATTGAAGAAATGATCGGTGTTTCCCTAATTAGCGGAAAATGCGGTGCAGTTGAGCCTAGGCTGGCGTTCTACTCGGTGAATGTCAATAATCCCACCTGCGGGTACATGGCGGTCTCTCAGCGTGCTGTGCCGGCTGGCGAATGGATTTATGTGGTGCTCACCTGGAGGCGAGGCATTGCGAAGATTTATCAGAATGGGGTGTTGACGGGTCGTATTGACACGGGCCTCCGTTGGATGGAAAACATTTCCAAGCCGCTCTATATTGGCGGTGACGGGCTGGACTTCGAAATGGATGATGTACGTTTTGGGTTTAAGGAAATATCATCTGCAGAAGTACTTTACAGGTATTATAAAAGGTTAGGAGGACAATTATGATTGACGAAAGAAAAGGTTCGGTGGAGCAGGCCTATTTCGAGGCCAATCGTCATGGCAGGCTCATCAAGGCCAACAAGCGCTTTTGCCGCATGTTTGGCTTTGAAGAGGGCGAAATCGAATGGCATTACGTAACGGATCTGTGCCGCAATGCCAAAGACTGGGAAAACTATGTCAATTCCCAGATGCAGCCCAGCACTGTCTTGCGCATGAAAAACCGTAAGGGGCGCAGCTTCTGCTGCAAACTCTTTACTCATCTGCGCCAGGATGGTGACGGTGAACTGCGATACGATGTTTCTGTCCATCGTGTTTCTGCGACTTCGCCCGTGGTTGCTGCCCCTGCCGCCTTTGTTGAAAGTCGTGTGTTCCTTGCTAGATGTGCTCACTGCGGTAGTCAGATCCGCGTGGAGTCTGCTAACGAGGTTCGTTTCCGTCGAGTATGCGACCAGTGCGCTGCTCGCGAATATCCAGAAGCTTACGCAATCCGCTGTGCCCAGGTGTGATAGGAGGACCGGTTAGGAGGACTGGTTAGGAAGGAAAGGGGGTAGGAGGTTTTGCGTAGGGGTGACCGGTCGGATCCATTTGGGGGTGTCCGATCGGTCGCTTTTTTTGTGAACTTTTTATGGGGGTTCGTCGGGCGGGTCCGTTAAACGGATAAGGGGCAATAAAAAGAGCAAAAAAAGAACGATTCTTTTGAATCGTTCTTTTTAATTTTTCTAGGAACTTAAGCTGTTGGCTCAAATTATTCGCCGAAGGCGTCGTCTGCTGCAGCGCTCACCTGTGCGGTGTTTTCTGCGGTCATTTCGATTTCTTCTGCGGCCTCCACTTCAGCTTCGGCCTGTGCAGCCTTCTTTTCAGAAATGGTGAGCTTGCCTTCCTTGAACTTGTACATGGCGATGGTGGTCGGCTTCTTGGTCAACTGAATGTAACCCTGGCCAGCCTGCTTGTTGATGAAGCGTGCTTCCTGAGCCATCATCACAACAGCGCGGAAGACAGAACCCTGACATTCTTCACTTGCGTAAATATCGTCAAGATAAACTCTCTGATCGTCAGCCATCTTAGTACCTCAAGTTAAGGTTTGTGTTCCTACAAAAAATTCTCAAATGCTTTTTCCAAAACATTTGAGAAGTTTTGTTTTTAGAAGAGGGAGAGGGATTCGAACCCTCGTTACCGCGAGGTAAACACGCTTTCCAAGCGTGCGCCTTCAACCACTCGGCCATCCCTCCAAGGATGTGCGCCAATTATACATTTATTTTTGACACTTGTCAAGGGTGTTGGCGCATTTTTTTTGATTTTTTTGAAAAAAGTTGAATTTTTTTGAGATAAACTCTCCAAATCACACTTTTTCGACAAAAAATCGTTCTGATCCCGTCTAGAACTTGCTCAGTTCGTCCCAGACCACCTTCATCAAAGGCTCGATTGTCTTGGCTGTAAAGTCGAAATTGATGTTTGCAGCCTTGAACATTTCGGGCACGGTTACGCTGTAGCCCAGACTTTCTGCCTTGAACAGGTCGTCGATGGCCTTTTGCGGGTCCTTCTTGAAGTTGGCCCACACCTGCAGGGCGCCCAGCTGGGCGATACCATATTCGATGTAGTAGAAGGGGCATTCGAACAGGTGCAGCTGCTTCTGCCACATGTTATTGCGGAACTTCTCGAGACCCGAATAGTCCACGCCGGCGTCGTAGCGGTCCATGATGCCTGCCCAGATGGCTTCGCGGTCGGCGGCGGTATGGTTGGGACGGCTGTAAAGCTCGTGCTGGAAGCTATCGATGCTGGCCACCCAGGGGAACAGCCAGATGACGTCTTCCAGTTCGCCCTCGATGCTGCGGGCCATGGATTCTGCGTCGTCGCCATAGAACGGCTTCAGGTTGGACATGCCGATCAGCTCCATGCTCATGCTGGCCACTTCCGCAAATTCAGAAGGAACGTCGCGGTAGGCGAGGATCGGCTGGCCTGCCAGGCCGAACTGATGGAAGGAATGGCCCGATTCATGGAGCAGCGTATAAATGTCGCGGTCCGTACCTGCGGAATTCATGAAAATGAAGGGCAGACGGGATTCGTCAAAACCGATCTGGTAGCCGCCCGGAGCCTTGCCCAGGCGGGAATCCGGGTCGATCAGCTTCTGGGCCTGCATCTGGCGGGCCCACTTGCCGGCCTGCGGGTGGATGCTTTCAAAAATCTGGTCAACCTTCTCGATCAGCTCATCGCCGGTCTTATAAGGCTTCAGAGGTTCGCGATTCAGCGGGTCTACAGCCAGGTCCCAGGGGCGGAGCTTTGCCAAGCCCATCTTGGCGGCGCGCTTCTTGTAAATTTCCTTCAGCAGGGGCAGCACCAGCTTCTCTACGCTTTCGTGGAAGTCCTTGCAATGCTTGGGGGTGTAATCGCGGCGCTTGGCCATGTAGATAAAGTCAATGTAGTCCTTGCAGTGGGCGTTCTTTGCAATCTTGTTGCGGATGGAGAACAGTTCGTCGAAGGACTTGTCCAGGGCCTCCTTGTCCTGCATGCGGCGTTCCCAGGTGGTGCGCCAGGCCTTTTCGCGGATATCACGGTCGGTACGTTCCAGATAGGTTCCCAACTGCTGCATGGTCTGGACTTTGCCATCGAATTCCACGCTCATGCCGCCGGTAATCTTCTGGTATGCCTGCACGGCCTTCACTTCTTCAGTTTCCAGGGGAATATTCTCGGGGCTGAACAAATCCAGGGAAAGCTGGACGCTCTTGAACCAAACGCCGAATTCGCCCTTCAGCTGGTCCTTGGCCGGATGGGCCATCAGCTTCTTGTTCAGCTTGTCGTCAAACTCGTTGGCGATGGGGTCCACGTTCTCTACGAAGCTTTCGTAAGCCTTGGCGGCCTCTTCGTCCTTGGTGTTTACGGTCATGGCCACATAGCGGCGGCAGCTCACTTCCTGAAGGACGGAACCCAGTTCGCTCCACTTCATGATCCAGGCGCGGAGGGCGTCGGCGGAGCTGGCGACGTTCTCGTTCAGCAGCTGCTGGAACAAAGCTTCCACTTCCTTGGAGTTGTCTACATTAAAATTCTCGGGTACAAATTCGCGTTTCATATTCTACATCAATCCTTTTTTTCTATAAAAAATAGCATCTCGTTGTGTGCGATCATTTCTGGATGGCCCCCATCCAGTTGTTCACCACGCTGTTCAATATGGTGTTCCTGACGTTATCCATAAGGGCGGTCTTTTCTTCCTGGGAGACCGGGCGATCGATATCAAATTCCAGGGGGACCGATTCCCCGTCTACATCCAGGGCCACTGTCAGAACGCCCTTCATGTTGATCAGGGAAACATCCTTCAGCCAGAAAATCCGTCGGTCGATGGGCATGGTGGTGGTCACCGTCAAATTATTGCTGCCGGGAACCATCTTGATGGAATCCTTCAGCGAAATAGGCAGTTCCATTAGCGTATCCAGTTTCAGGGTAGCTTGTAAATCCCGAATCCACAAAGTATCGGTACCTTGATTCTTAGCAATCACTTCGGCGGAAAGTCCCAGAGTTCCCAGTTCCTTTTCCAGCTTGCCCTTGGCGAAATCCTGAACGAGCGCCACCACCTGGGGGTTGGGCAAAAAGCCGTTAAACAGCCCCTGCTTGGGGAACAGATCCTTGTTGATGCTTACGGAATCCAGGGTCAGGGCGTTAAATTCCAGCTTGGTCTTGGAAAGAATGTCGGCGGCGCTGATCTTGCGGGTCACGGCGCAGCCGAACAATGACAGAACCACCAGGGCGGCCAACGAAATGGTTAAGGAAAATCTGAATTTCATACGGCCCCAAATATACAAAACCCTACTTCTTGGTGACAACGTATCCATCGCCGTCGTCGTTCTGGATAATCAGGGTGGTGGAGTGGTTGATCAGTTTGTCGTATTTGGCGTACACCGTGAACTGGATGCCCGATGTGAACACCACCAGCTTCACATCCTTTTCGAAAGTGTTTTTCTGGATGTTGTAATCCTCCTTGCCATCCTTGGCCGGGTTGGAATAAGTATACGTGGTATCGGAATCCTCATCTACCATGTAGACAATAAAGGCCGTACCCTTGGTCTGATTTTCAAGGGTGATGGTGAAGGGATATTCCGCCTGTTCGCCCGAATCGGTGGAACCATTGCCGGAGCAACCCCACAAAAAGGAGAGGCCCATAAGGGTTATCGCAACGGGTACCGCATATTTTTTAATAAAACGTGAAACCATACCATCCCTATATCGTATCAAATGAACTTGTTGTCAATATAAAAAAGTCCGAACCGCAAAAAGGTCCGGACAATTTCTTTAGGCAGCCTAAGCTCGCCGAAGGATTCTGAATTACTTCTTTTCTTCTTCCGCGTGGCAGGGGCAGTGATAGCAGTCGCCCGTTTCTGCGTAGTCCTTACCAGTCCAGCAGAAGGTGCAGAGCTGATCTTCCGGCAGGCCGATTGCCTGGATCAGGTCGTCGATACGCTGGAAGGCCAAGGTGGTCAGGTTCAAGTTGCGACGGATGTAGTCCACCATGTCCTTGTATTCCGGGGAATCCGGATTGGTGTACTTGTCCAGATCGGCGTTCTCGCCTTCCTTTTCGCGGATGTAGCGGCGGGTAATCAGGTCGTACACGCTCTTGGAACGGGAGAAGTTGATGAACTTACAGGGGTAAACCAGGGGAGGGCAGGCAATACGCATATGGGTTTCCTTACAACCCATGGAGTAAAGCTTTTCGGCCTGCTTGCCCAGCTGGGTACCGCGGACGATGGAGTCGTCGCAGAACACCAGGCGCTTGTTGTCGATGAGGCCCGGAATGGGAATCAGCTTCATGGAAGCCACATGTTCGCGCTGGCGCTGGTCCTGGGGCATAAAGGAACGTGCCCAGGTCGGGGTGTACTTTACAAACGGACGGGCGAACTTGATGCCGGCTTCGTGAGCGTAACCCAGGGCGTGGGAAGTACCGGAGTCGGGAATACCGCAGGCGGCGTCGGCTTCGGTAGGAGTGCGCTTTGCAAGTGCGGAACCGCAACGGTAGCGGGTCATTTCCACATTGCGGCCTTCGTAGGCGGATGCCGGATAGCCGTAGTAAACCCACAGGAAGGAGCAGATGGCCATCTTCTTGCCCGGTTCAACCAGGGTGTTGATTCCATCGGGGGTGAGTTCGGCGATTTCGCCCGGACCCAGGTCGCGGAGGTGGTCGTAGCCCAAGTTGGGCAGGGCGCAGCTTTCCTGCACGGCGATGACGGAACCATCCTTCTTGCCCACGATGATGGGAGTACGGCCCCACTTGTCGCGGGAGGCGTAGAACTTGCCGTTGCTGTCCATGACGAGAACGGAGCAGCTACCCTTGATCTTCTGCTGCACGTAGTTGAGACCTGCAACAATGGAATCCTGGGTGGCGATCAATGCGGAAACCACTTCGGTAGGGCCAACCATACCGCTGGTGGTAGAATACTGGAGCTGCATGCAGTTGTTCTGGAACAGCTCGTTCTTAAGATCTTCGATGTTAGAAATGAGACCTACGGTGACCAGGGCGAAAGTGCCATGCTTGCAGGTCATGACCAGGGGCTGGGGGTCGGTATCGGAAATAACGCCCAGGCCCACGTTGCCGGCGAACTTGGCCAAGTCGTTTTCGAACTTGCTGCGGAACGGGGTGTTCTGGATGTTGTGGATGGATCGATGGAAATTACCATCGGCCTTCAAGACGGCCAAACCGCCGCGATGAGTACCGAGATGAGAGTGATAGTCAGTACCGAAGAACAGATCCGTTACGCAATCGTTCTTGGAAATAACGCCACAAAAGCCGCCCATAAAGACTCCTTAGTCGGGGATTTTACACCAAAAAGATAGAAATCTTATAAAACTTTTCATTATTTGTACTGCAAGAATATGAAAAAATATGTTTGGGCCTTTGCAAAAAATGAATAATCAAGACCGCTTCCCCAAAAAATCAAGCAATTTTCACAATTGGGGAAAATGCTCACCAGAAATTTTAAGCAGTATCTACAAGACGATGAAAGCCGTTCAAAAAAATTATGAGGAGTATCGCCACCATGGCAAGACTACTTCAAAAAAATTTGGGAGAGGTATTTATTGACTTTTACAGCAGGCCGTGTTGTCTAAGGATTGCGGCATATTTGTCGGCTTGGGCTTTCACAGCTTCTAGCTCCTGTTTGTTCGCAGCTAGTTTTTGCCTGTTGGCTTCGATGGCCTGCTTTTGCTCTGCGATTTCCTCTTCCTGCTGTTTGATCAGCTCTTCGGTGTACTTGCGGGTAGAAATCGCGT